>NZ_WPDC01000174.1:0-1731 GCF_035615595.1 Vibrio sp. R-1
TGCTGAATTAGGCAGCTATCTTAAATTTCGCCAAGCGTATGCCCGAATATTAAATCAACCGTTAGATACGAATGCGTTGGCTAATGGGTTGTTTTCCGATTTGATTTTGATTGCTGAATCGCCAGACACCAAAGTTAAATTTCTAGAGAGTACTGAGTATTATAAAAAGGAAACAAATAATTTATCTACTGAACAAGATAAGAAAATTTGGTTAGCTGAGCAAGCGAATAAAGGTCTTGTGATTACGCCACCAAAGGAAAAGGGAAATACAAGTTACTACATAATACAAGCATCGGCAGACTCAGCGCAAGAGGCATATAAACTACTGCAGGGATATCTAAAGAATGTTAATAATCAAGCTGTAACATTAAGTCTTGATGAGTTTGATCAAAATGTTAATACTCTTTTGGTTAATCTAAATAAAGAAATTATTGATATAGATTTCCAGAGAAAATCAGAAAAGCTTGATCAAATAGCTCATATTCAGCGAGATTTAACAACTGCGGAACAAGCCGGAATCATTGATTATCGCTCTAGCAAAGGCGGCTTCGATAATGCGCAAAGTAGCTATAAGTTCTTGCTCGGCGAAAAACTGTTATCAGCAGAGCTAAAAGCAACTAAAGATGCGCCAATTATTTACCCATTTAGATATTACGAAGTGAAACGTCAAATTGATGAGTTAGAAGGAATGTTACGCGATAACATTCAGGTGCAAGCATATCGATATCAAATGAAGCCATCTGAGCCAGTTATAAAAGACAAACCCAACAAAGCATTAATTTTGATTCTTGGTGCATTACTAGGGGCAATGTTTGCTATAGTTGGTACATTAGTTTATGCGACATTAAAAGATAAAACCAAGTTAGATTAAACTGGGTTACGTATTGTTGTGTCAATGCGAAATAGATGTTCTATGTGCACTTTATAATGGATAAGAAAATGAAATTCGATACTTTGAATGCGAAAATTGGGATTATAGGCCTTGGTTATGTTGGATTGCCTCTTGCTGTTGAGTTTGGAAAGAAAGTAACGACGATTGGATTTGATATTAATAAGTCTCGTATTGATGAATTGCGAAATGGTCACGATAGTACATTAGAGTGCTCAAATTTAGAGTTGTTAGAAGCAACTAAATTGACGTACGCCTGTTCATTAGATGCACTAAAAGAGTGTAATGTATTTATTGTAACTGTTCCAACTCCAATTGATAAACATAAACAGCCAGATCTAACACCTCTAATTAAAGCATCTGAAACATTGGGTAAGATAATAAAGAAAGGCGATGTTATTATTTATGAGTCAACAGTTTACCCTGGAGCGACAGAAGAAGATTGTATACCAGTTGTAGAGAAAGTATCAGGTCTTAAGTTTAATATTGATTTTTTTGCCGGTTATTCACCTGAGCGTATTAATCCTGGGGATAAAGAGCATCGTGTAACTAATATCCTTAAGGTGACCAGTGGATCTACACCGGATGTTGCTGAGTATGTAGATCAGCTATATAAATTAATAATTACTGTCGGTACGCATAAAGCATCATCGATAAAAGTAGCAGAGGCTGCAAAAGTAATTGAAAACACGCAGCGAGATGTCAATATTGCATTGATTAATGAGTTATCTATTATATTTAATAAGTTAGGGATTGATACCTTAGAGGTTCTTGAGGCTGCAGGTACGAAGTGGAATTTTTTACCTTTTAGGCCCGGTTTAGTAGGTGGCCACTGTATAGGT
>NZ_WPDC01000175.1:0-1689 GCF_035615595.1 Vibrio sp. R-1
TACATATTATTAATGTAGCCCAAGCAAAAGCTATATTGCGGCACTTAAATTTCTATACTCTTCAAGTGCAAATCCATCAGTCATTCCACTAATGTAATCAATGATTAGTTTCGCACGATGATAGTGTTCTAACAAAATGTCTTTGCATTCCAGTATGTCGTCTTCTTTTTCAAAAATATCTTTGACAGCCCTTAAATATGTATTCTTGTGTTTTTTTGATAGTTTATGGTAAAGCCTTGTCTCAATTGGGTGAGTTTTTAATCTATCATTTAAGACAAGTGACTTAAATTGTTTATATTGAAGAGATATTAGCTTTGAGTATTGTTGTAGTAGCCCAGAAATCACTGAATATCCTTTCAATTCAAGATTTTCTACATCTCTATCATTAAACACATTTTGTATTGCTATGTTTTTTAATGTCTCTGTTGCCATATGAAACTTATCAGAACCATCTAAAAGAGACTCATCAAAATCACCGTTAAATATTGCATTATGATTTTCAATATATCGTTCGGCAGCATAATTCGATAGGTCATTAACCAAAGTGGTTCGTATGGTTAACATATATGCATGAGATTTATTAAATTGTTCTTTATCCGCATTGGCTAAAGCCAGCGTTGCTATATCGCATAAGTAGTTTTGATCATCAATTAGTGAACCATTAACATCATTTATTAGTTCTCTCCATGTTGTTTTTATTTCATTATGCAGCTTATCAATGGAGAGAATCCCTTTATCAATTGCGTCATCTATATCAGCAATGCAGTATGAAATATCATCTGCCGCTTCCATTATGTAGGTCAGTGGAAATCTACATCCTGATTGTATAGAGAGCTCTTGTGTAATCTTGTTGTATAAATCGTTCTCTGTATAATAGTAGCCTGGTTTCTTTTTCCTATATGCGAATGGGTTTTTGTTGTCTTCATTATCTTCAGGTTTTGGTTCGTAAGCTGCTCTAGTATATTTTATTAAGCAAGCAAGCTGAGTATAAGTTAGATTAAGACCTTGAATGTGATGCAACAATCTTATCCCTTGGGCATTGCCTTCAAATGAACATAAATCTCGTATTAATAGATCTCTAAATTCAATAGTGTCTGTGTTTGTATGTGTCTTTGTAAAAAGTTCTTTTAGATAATTTTTTGCCCAAAGATTTATTGCTTCTTCTCCAAAGTGTCCAAATGGAGGATTGCCAATATCATGCAGCAAGCATGCGATTTCCACTGCGCTAATGAACCCATCCGACAAGTCCGGAGGGAACTTGTCACCAAGTTTTTTAAGTATTAATTTACTAATGTATCGTCCAACTTGCTGAACTTCTAGAGAGTGGGTAAGTCGGCTACGGACTGCTGCATTTGTTTCTAAAGGAAAAACCTGTGTTTTTTGCTGTAATCGTCTTACGGCGGCTGAGTTTATAGCTCTGCCTCGATCGCTCTCCATTTCATTATTAAAATCTCTGCCTTGAATTGAGGATTCTCTGTATCTGTTTGTTTTTAATTTTTCTTTATAATTCATGGTGATAGTTCTCTAAATAACAACTATAGATAGATAGCTCTAAGCATAGTGTGCCAGAAATTCATCAATAATGTCATCCTGTCATCATGTGTAGAGCAACAAACTCTGTATAGAGGTTACATTGAGAAAGGTTTGTGTCAGGCTAACAAAGAGCCGAAAGGGACATTTTGAAATGGG
>NZ_WPDC01000176.1:0-1624 GCF_035615595.1 Vibrio sp. R-1
CATTCACTAAAATAGTCGCTTTTTATGTTCAACCACATACAAATGCGCATTTTTTCAACACCCATGCTAGCTGTGGGATTTTTTGTGGAACTTTCTGGATGTTACGCAACACTAATCGCTGAGAAATCTAGGAGTAGAAGTTTTCATGTCGTTTCAATCCTTTCAAACTTTGCAGCACTACCTAAACCAACAAGTCATAGGTCAAACGGATTTAATCAACCAACTGCTGATTGCTCTGCTGGCTGATGGACATATTCTGGTGGAAGGCCCGCCGGGGCTGGCGAAAACACGTGCCGTCAAATCACTGGCTGATTGTATTGAAGGTGATTTTCACCGCATTCAATTTACCCCTGACTTACTCCCAGCCGATCTAACTGGCAGCGATGTGTATCGTCCAGAAACGGGCGAATTTGTCTTTCAATCTGGCCCCATTTTTAACGCCTTGGTGCTGGCCGATGAGATAAACCGTGCCCCCGCCAAAGTGCAGGCGGCAATGCTCGAAGCGATGGCGGAGAAACAGATTTCTGCAGGCCGTAAAACCTATCGTTTACCTGAACTTTTTTTGGTGATGGCAACCCAAAACCCGATTGAGCAAGAGGGGACTTATCCGCTTCCCGAGGCTCAGCTCGACCGCTTTTTACTGCATTTAGAGGTGAACTACCCCAATGCGGAAGATGAGTTGGCGATTTTGCGCCTCAACCGAGGTGAGGCAAAAGGGCAACAAGCCATCAATAAACCTTTGCTAACCCAGCAGCAGGTGTTTAGTGCTCGCCAAGAGGTGCTCAATGTGCATATGGCTGAAGCGATTGAAAACTACCTCGTACGACTGGTGATGGCGACGCGCCATCCTGCCAACTACGATACCAAACTGGCACAATGGCTGACGATGGGAGTCAACCCACGCGCGACGATTGCGCTGGATCGCTGCGCCCGTGCTCGCGCTTGGTTACAAGGACGCGATTTTGTCACGCCGGATGATGTACAAGTAATGGCATTCTCTGTGCTGCGCCATCGACTGTTGCTCAGCTATCAGGCGCAAGCGGAAGGAATTTACCCAAATCAAATCATCTCGCATCTGTTGTCACTGGTTGGTAGTGCATAAATCATGACGATGCCACACGCCCTCCCCTTACATGCAAATGGGGTGTCTTTGTGTTTGGAGGAGTTGCTCGCTTATGAGCAGCAAACCGTGCATTTTTTACCCCCGGCACGTCAAATTTGGTCACAGCGCGTCGGCCAGCATCAGAGTCGGCGTTTAGGACGTGGGATGGATTTCTCGGAAGTGCGCCAATATCAAGCGGGGGATGACATTCGTTCGATTGATTGGCGAGTCACCGCACGAACAGGTAAACCCCATACTAAGCTGTTCAGTGAAGAGCGCGAAAGAACGGTGGTGCTCTATATCGATCTCAGTCCCTCGATGCAGTTTGGCTCCTGTTTACTGCTGAAATCGGTGCAAGCGGCGCATTTGGCAAGCTTGCTAAGCTGGCTTGCCGTGAAACAACAAGACCGAGTTGGCGCAGTGATTGATTTGGGGCATCGGCTGATCGAAATCAAACCCGGTAGCCGCCAGCGCGGCGTGCTTGCCATCTTAGCGGCATGCGTTGAAGCGCAGCATATTCCA
>NZ_WPDC01000177.1:0-1618 GCF_035615595.1 Vibrio sp. R-1
GCTCGGAGAACTGTATAAGAGACAGCAACAAAGTTGTCTGCTGTTCATTTAGCAACGCAACCCTTTGCTTCTGTCTGCCACCATTCGTATCAAAGGTGCGGATTTCAAATCCGACCCTTCCGAACTCCTCAACGCTGGCGGGCTGTGCGCCACGCTGTGGGCTTTTTCCAATGGTAGGTGGGTGATGCCATCATTTCTTCATGTCGCCTTGCTGCGTTGGCTTTGGTGATGGCTTGCCGCTGGATTTCCCGTTTATCTGATGGGGTGAGAGTGTGCCCGTCATGCTCCATTGCGGCGATGGTTAACGCTGTCATCTGCTCTGGTGTCATGGAGTGTTATCCCTCCGGAGTGCTCTTGCCGATACTCCAATTTTGCCTGATTTTGAGAGATGCCGCATTTTACCTGCATGACCTAAGCAGGGATTCTTGCTTAGATTTAGTCTTGCCCCTTCACGACAGCCCCGCGTTAAGTGATTGATCTTTTCGGGCGCGCAATACTGCGTCATCAGGAAGACTGTATAGCTGGGCAGCGCTTGCGCCTCCCTAACTGGTTGATTTTGTTCCAAAGCACTTTTTGATGCTTTGGTTTCCCATTGCGGGGAAATCAGAAACGCTGTACAACCAACTGGCACTTTTATTAATTAAAACAATTAGTTACATGGAGTCTATACTAAACGAAAAGCAATACAACAACCAAGTCAAACTCAGTAACTCATTGTTTTTAAATTGATTTTACCCTTTGAGGCTGCCAAAAAACGGGCTCAGGTTGTTGTATTGATTCCTGATTTCCCTTATTTTTCATAATGATAGGAGAAACAATTAAACAACAACCAACCTCTTAAAAACGCTCATAAATAGCGACATTTTGCGGGTATACGCACCCGTACTTTTTTAAAGTCTCTGAAAGGACCCGTGAAACTGCTAATTACAGTGCTCATCACCGCCTTGTGTATTACTGCCATCTACAGACTTATCACCCGTGCGTCGCATCTCATTAAATCTATATGTTTGGATATATCCACAATTACAGCTGATGTTACGTTTCCTTGTTGTTGAGAACATCAAATGAAAAAATGCTAAAATATAATTTCTGCCATTGTAAAAATAAACTCTGATAAAAGTATATCGGTACAATCTTATTCAACCTGCAAGCATTTTATCTATAGCTCGCATAACTACATGCTTATCAACGTTACCATTAATGTAATCATTGAACAAAGAAACCCAAGCATTATGCATTTGAATGCTATTACTATTGGTCTCTTCAATTAAACGCCATGATACTGATGCATACTGTACTGCAAGCCATAATTCATTCCTTGATTTTTTCTCATCATCACTTTGTGGATTCTCTCCGGTTATCAGAGTTGTGTTACTTAACATTAATAGAATTTGTACTAAAAGACGCCGATACTCTTTTATCTCTGTTCGCTTAAGTGGATGATACCAAGCATACAGAGCCATAACTGCGGCAATACATGTAAGAAATGTAGCTATGGCACCAAGAGCAGTAAAAATAACAAGCAACTTATCTTTATCTACATATCCTAATGATAAACCTAGCATTACCCCTATAGCTCCAGCCATTAAGGTTTCAGGCTTACTAAACAACCATATCA
>NZ_WPDC01000178.1:0-1610 GCF_035615595.1 Vibrio sp. R-1
CTTGAGGCGTTTGTTATATTTTTGTTGCTCACGGCACAGATGTTATAGAACCGCTGCCATTAACTTCCGTTTTTAAATTCACTGGCGTACCTAAATACTCCACACTACCAGAACCATTAACTCGAGCATTTAACTCTGAAGATACATTTAATTTGGCAATCCCTGCGCCATTAACTTCTACCCTTCCATCCTCAGATTTCAAATTAGCAGCATCAAGTTCAGCCAGACCATTCAAAGAAGCGTTGAAAAATGCAACTTGCCCTGTTAATGATGCTTTCCCGATACCGTTGACCGTTATTTCAAAGTGTTTCGCTGATAATTCTGTAACATCAACTTTTTGGTCACCATTTAAGATTAAGTGGTTTAACGAGCCATTCACCAGTTCAAATTTAAAGTATTCGTTAACCAAAACATTATCTTTCGTACTAATTTCCAGTGAGCCATCAAGACATTTAAATCTGAGATAATCCAACTCTTTGTTAGCACCTTTCACACTACCTGAAGGAGAGCCTAGAGCAACCAACTTGATAGTTGACGGTACATTGATCGTTAATTTGCTATAGTCACAGACTGGTAATTTTCTTTCAATAAGCCCTTCATCTGCCAATACAAATTGGCTAGTAGTTAAAAAAATTGCTAAGTAACTGTAATTTATTATTTTCACGAAAATCTCTCTAAAAAATATAACGCCCGCCTAAGGGGTTGGCAACGCATTACCACTAAACTTAAACACAACAACCATAACCACCGCTGCTCAATGGGATTGGAAACGCCACGCGTTGACAATCCCTCTTGAGGCGTTTGTTATGTGTGTGTTAAGGCCAATTTACAGTATTGAATGCTTTTATAGCACTTTGACAACTATCAGGGCTATTTCCAGATAGTTGTTGGTTCATATGATACTCAGTTCCTTGCATAAATATCGATAAATACATTGTCCTCATTTTTGTACTAACGTTAAGATCATCAAACCATGAATCCATCCATTTACCAACCATTCGCAACTCATTTTCTGTATCAACACCACAAGCTGCTGCTCTACCAATTATTGTGGCATACGAAGCCATTTTGTCGGTTAAAACAGTTTCATCATTTATAACTTCTTTTTTAACGCTATTTATACTTGTACTAACATTTAAAGGAACTACATTCATCACAACATTGAAGTTATTATTTTTTATTTGGAGTGTATTCGTATGATACCCATATTCAACAGACGCACTATCATTATCTTTCCATATACCAGATTTGGCATCATCCAGCTCTGACCACGTCACACGTTTAAAGTCATCAGTAAATCCACATGCATATTTTCTTGAGTTTCCATCACGAGAAACACTTAAAACCGTATATAAATCACCCTCAATACCTGTTAAGCTGAAAAGCATTGGTGATATATTAAACAGCCTCCCTAAATAGTACTTACAAACGTCATTTTTATTTATTTTTATTAGCTCGCCAAAGGGATCAGATACAGGCCTATTATTTGAAATTACAGCAACACTCATAGCCCCTAGAAAAATAATTAAAAACTTATAGACATTAGGTATTCTTCTAATAGTTTCTGTAACTTTAAATTGCATTCGATAATCCTTCAAAAGAAATATTTA
>NZ_WPDC01000179.1:0-1448 GCF_035615595.1 Vibrio sp. R-1
CTCGTGGGCTCGGCTATGTGTATAAGAGACAGCGATTGCTCCAGTGAATCGCCTTGATATAGGTAACGACTGATCAAACAGGCTTGAGTTTGTGGTTGGCCATCTCCGCCCATGGTTCCGTAAACCATTCTTCGGCCATCTTTAAGCTCGGCATAGGCAGGATTCAAGGTATGAAATGGCTTTTTACGTGAGGCCAGACAATTGATGTGTTCGGGATCCAAAGAAAAACTTTGGCTACGTATGTTCCAGAGCACTCCACTAGAAGGCAGAACGACGCCACTACCAAACTCCCAGTAAATACTTTGAATAAAACTTACCATAGTGCCATATCGGTCTACTGCGCCCATCCAGACAGTATCACCAAGTTGCGTTTTTTGCGGCCAAGCTGCAGCTTGAGAGAGATTTACCTTCTCTGCAAGTTTATCGACTCGTTCGGCAATGAGGTAATTTTGCAGCGCGGTCGGAATGTATTTTTCATCAGTAACCGCTCGATTACGAATATCAAACGCAATTTTGGTTGCTTCAATGAGCAGATGGACATGATCGGCTTGCGATTTCGCCTGATGCGCCAGTCGATCATAAATTCCCAGAATCAATAACGAGGCTAATCCTTGAGTCGGAGCCCCCAGATTATAGAACTGGCCTTGGGACATATTATGAGTGAGCGGAGTAACGATACTGGCTTTATGCTGGATAAAGTCTGCTAAACGTAGGGGGCTTCCTGCCTCTTCCAACTCTTTAGCCATTTGTTGAGCTAACTCGCCTTGGTAAAAAGCGTCAAGCCCAAACTGGGATAAATGGGTCAATGTCTTCGCCAGCGCCTTTTGCGTGACAATGTCACCGACTTTGAGCATATCTCGGAAAGGACTCAAATAGACCTGTGCAAAAGGCTCTAACTTGGCTAATCGGTTCCACGTTTTCTGACTTGCCGCGGCAAGACTCGGAGTGGTAAGAATTCCTTGCTCTGCCGCTTGAATTGCAGGACTAAGCAGGGTTGAGAGAGAAATACCTGATGAAAAGAGCTGCAACGCCGTTTGCCAACCCGAAATGGTTCCCGCCATCGTCAGTGCTGCGGCACCACCTTGCTGTGGTAATCCTTGGGCAGGGTCATAATCCGTCAGAGCAATACTCTGCGCCGAAGATCCGCACGCATCAATAGCAACTGGCGGTTTGTCTTTAGCGGCAATAAGCCAAAAACCATCCCCACCAATACTATTCATGTGGGGATATTGTACTGCGATCATCGCCGCTGCTGCGACCATAGCCTCACAAGCCGTTCCTCCTTGGCGAAGGATATCTAAACCGGTTTCACTGGCTTTGTGATGGGGAGCCGTAAACGCAATTCGCGCCATAATTTACCTCGTAACAAAATGCACGAAGTTAACTTAAGCTTTTTGATTTATTCAGGCTATTGTACGTTGGTAGATATGAGGTAACGTGCAGGATAT
>NZ_WPDC01000180.1:0-1559 GCF_035615595.1 Vibrio sp. R-1
TTCCTTTTAAGATCTTAAAACGAAATTTTGGCGTCCAAACGATATGACATTTTCAACGCCAATAGACGTGTGATGAACTTCTGTATTCGCCCATGTTATTTGAATCATCTTACTCATGGTGAATAAGAGTTTCCCTTCTAATATAGGCGCATTTTCGGGCAAAAGCCCCTAGGAATAATAACCACCGCTAAAAGCGGTGGTTTAGGGATAATAATAAAACACCAATAAACTTAAACACCATACAACTTATTAAAGCTTTAATTCAACATTATCCAGAGATTGTACATTTGTAGAGTGTTCAATATTCAATAATGACACATCACCAGATGTATTATACGAATTCATCTTAACCACAGAATATATGAACTTTTTTTCATTCTCTAACAAATTGATAATGTATCTATTAGATGCGCTATATAAACTCATATCAACATCAACAAACTTATTAGCACTAATAATTACATTTGAAATATACTTTCCAGAAATTAACTCTCCCGCAATATCTGAAACAATACGGATACCTCCCCTTGATTTAAATGCAGTATTTTTTATAAAAGACAGTCCACTCCAGTCTATTGCCTCATTAACATTACTGATCGAGTTTGGAAATACATTGAGAATAAATTTATTAACATTTGAAAAGGAATTATCTTTAATGACAACATTAGAATAATAATTAACCTCTATTGCAGAACCATGTATGAAATTAAAAATATTACCTTCTACTATTGCATTAGATACACCTTTACGTGATGATAGTTTCAACCCTCCTTTCATTTCATAGAATAAGTTATTTTTAAAGATTATATCTCTCGTTCCTCCAAAATCCTTACTCCATGGATGTGTAGTTGTGATTTGCGTTACATTATAGAAAACATTACCTTCAGCACGAAAATTTTTAGAATTAATTTGCTCTCCAGAATAATGACTCCTAGATGAGGTTATACGTAATGCTGCATCACCAAAATTATAGAAATTACTGTTTTTAACTGACGAGCCAGACGTACCAGAGAATAAAACACCCTGCTCTCCCCAGACCATATTGGTAGTTTTTTCATCAATATATTTAGCATCTGTCAAACCATAAAATGAAACATCATCAATTGATATATTATCTGAATCAATGACTGATAATATATATTCACCATTAAATGAATTACACTTTTTAATGTTAACTCCACCCATCCCAACTATTTTAATGTCATTTTTATTCTTAATATACGCCGTAGAACAAACATCATAATCTCCAGGTTCTATCTCTATGGTAGACCCAGATTCCGCTCGCTCAATAATACTGACAAAATCATTACCTCCAGAGTGAGCGCTCACAGTGAAAAAAATAAATATTACGAAGAAAAATCTTACTCCAAGCATTTAAACACCTTATATATAACAATGTACAAAATAAGAATACACTATTTTAACTGCTTAAAAAACACTTTTGTAAAACACAATAAATACTTATTAAATTCGACAAGTTGAAATAATTAAAAAGCATTAGTGAAATGCAATACAAACAAACAAATGGCTTAGATGAAAATATAACGCCCGCCTAAGGG
>NZ_WPDC01000181.1:0-1512 GCF_035615595.1 Vibrio sp. R-1
TGATCAACAGCATTTTTTACGCAGGGGAAAGCTAGAGTGTCCAAAGTGTTTTACGCAGTTACGACATATAGGTGTTGATTATGATCGGCCACTTGAAAATTATACCTGTAATAGCTGCTCTCATCATTTTGTTGAGGCACAAACTGTTTGTCAATGCCTGACATGCTCAACAAAAACTTCTCCAGATAAGTTAATAGTAAGAAAGATCTATAAGTTTATGTTAGGTGAGCAAGGTGAGTATATTTATCAACATGGTAAAACTTCTCATGCTCCAGAATTATCAATTAAAGGTAAAGTGGACGTTGGCTTTTTTAAAAATCTGGTGTTGTGGGTAAACAAAGTCGCTTTACGTCATAAAGATTCACATTTGTTGTTAGCTTTACACTTACCATCCTTTAAACAATACAATCAACAATATGGTGAAAATAAACTCTTTTCTCTTATTGAGCAAATTACACTTAGATTAAGTGGTATGCTTCGCGATACAGATATATGTTGTCAATATCGGCAGGACATCTTATTAGTGTTAATGCCAAAAACACCAGAAGCAAGTTTACCAGCATTAAAACAAAAACTAACACAATTAAGTGGGCTCATTGAAGATGATCGTTTTGAGTTAAATGTATTTGCTTGGGGGCTACCAGAACCATCTCTTAATGATGGAATAGATATGTGGATCGAAAAAATTATTGGTGAAGTTTATGCTTCATGATAGCTGGATGTTACTACATCATTTTGTTGGGATGTTATTAAGTAACCATATTTTATGGATGCTTCTCTTCCCAGGAGTGATAGTTGTAGAGTTGCCTCTTTATCTCTTGGTTTTTACTGGGATTTTTAGATGGGCTTACAATCAGCCACAACATACAGTCAATCAATACCCTTCTGTAAGTATTGTGATTACTTGTTACGGCGAGGGTGACGCGATAGGCGTTACCATAGATACTTTAGCGGAGCAGTTGTACCCAGGGAACATTGAAATCTTAGCCGTTGTGGATGGCGCTGTGCAGAATAAGGCTACATATCTTGCAGCATTACACGGAGAGAGAAAATACAAAGGCCTTAAAAACAGAAAAGTAAGAGTCGTGCCAAAGTGGCAACGTGGTGGCCGAGTATCAACTCTCAATGCCGGACTTTCGGTTGCCACCGGTGACATTATCATGAATGTCGATGGTGATACTTCGTTTGATAATGATATGGTGATGACCATGGTCAGCGAGTTTTCTTCTGCCAATGTTATTGCCAGTGGAGGTGCATTACGTGTCAGGAATCATGATAAAAATATTCTGACTAAAATGCAGGCTCTGGAGTATATGCTTTCAATGCAAGCGGGTAAGACCGGCATGGCGAATTGGGGGGTGCTCAATAATATTTCTGGTGCATTTGGCGCTTTTAGGAAACAGGTGTTGTCTCGGGTTGGTGGATGGGATACTCATACCGCAGAAGATCTCGATTTGACGATGCGTTTAAAACAGTATAAACGACGTTATCCAAAGCATAAACTGACGTTTG
>NZ_WPDC01000182.1:0-1504 GCF_035615595.1 Vibrio sp. R-1
AGCCATTGGGCCACGAGGCAGACCGTTACCGTCATCGGTCAGCGCCATGATCAGGGCCATCAGCACCGCAGTGATCACCATCTCCACCACAAAGGCATGGCCAACAGAAATGGCCGCATGTGGATAGGTAGAGAAGACTCCGGCAGTTTTCAGGCTTTCGGCGCTACCACGCACGATATTGTGCGCAGTTTCATATTCAGCGAACAGATTACCATACAGGAAGTACACCAGTGCACCCGCGGCGAACGCGCCCGCCACTTGGGCGAGGATGTATGGCAGCACACGTTTGCGTTCAAAACAGGCAAACAGCCACAGGGCGATAGTGACCGCTGGATTTAAGTGGGCACCGGAAACTCCGGCGGTCAGGTAAATTGCCATCGCAACCCCGACACCCCAGATGATACTGATTTCCCATAGGCTTAAGGCTGCACCGGCCAGATTGGCCGCAGCCACACAGCCGAGGCCGAAAAAGATTAACAGGCCGGTGCCGATAAATTCCGCGATACACTGCCCGGTCAATGAGGGCTGGGTCGTTGTGCTCATACGTGCTGTCCTTGAATTTATTGTGGGGTACGTTATCGGAAACACTATCTGGTTCGACCAGTTGGCTGGTCAATGGTGTAAATGTAACGTTAAAGCGCGAATACGAAAAACAGCAAAAGGTGAATGTGCGTTATTGGTCAAAATTTTAGAGAAAATGCTCATTATTTAGTGAACAGGCTCAAAAATTGGGCGTGTGCAGAGTAATCTGCTGCTAAGCCCTTTTCTGATAGCTGAATCAATTAAGCGAAAGAAAGGTTGCGAGTTTGCATGAATGTAATGAGTGTTAATTGATGGTTAACGCAAAAATCAGACTGTGGCATGGCGTTTTATTGCGATTTATTGCGAGAGCAGAAAGTCGGGCGTGATTAAGTCAGGTCGTTGCTCAGTGCACAATGCGCGATATGGAACATCGGTCGGTTACAGCGCAAATCCTGCGGCTCGCCGGATAGCGCTGGCTCGCAGCCGGTGGTAGAGTACAAGGAAATGCACACCGATCGCGATGAGGCGATGTTTAAGGGAGTCCTTATTTATGTCTTTTGAAGTATTTGAGAAGCTGGAAGCCAAAGTACAACAAGCAGTAGATACCATCCAACTGCTGCAGATGGAAATGGAAGATCTGAAAGAACAGAACCAAGCACTGGAACAACAAGTGCAGCAGAATGCGGCAGAACGTGAAGCGATGCTGCGTGAAAATGAACAACTGCGCGCTGAGCATCAAGGCTGGCAAGAGCGCCTGCGCATGCTGCTGGGCAAAATGGAAGAAGTGTAATTGGCCCGCCGTGGGGATGTGTAACCGGTTCAGTCTCGCTAGGCGAGTTTGCTTCGGTCGCTGCACGTGCTCACATCAAAGCTATTACAATATCAATAAAAAAAACAGAGCATTATGCTCTGTTTTTTTATGGCGAACGTTGCACGCTACGCGTTAACAGCGGTGTTATTCCAGATCCAACGCTTCTGGCGA
>NZ_WPDC01000183.1:0-1503 GCF_035615595.1 Vibrio sp. R-1
GTATTCCTTTTTAGAGTGTTTCTCGCGTTATTTTTAGAAGAGACATTGTGTTAGGTAGGTATATTGCTTGGTATTAATAACGATAATTAAAATGCTTTATTTGTCGGTTGATGTTTGATGTCTTTATTTATGTTTTTATTAAATGAATTAATCTCTATTGAATCTATTCATTAATCTCTTACTTGGAATTTTGTTTTAGATGGTTTTATATTCACGCAATGAATTAGTTGCTGTAAATTAATTTAGAATGTGAATGATAATGTCTTTAATCTTGGTGTTTAAGTCGATTCGTTATTACTAATAAAGTGACTGTCTCTATCCTTGGCTTTTCATTGTTAATTGTCTTGTGGTAAAAATAGGTTTGCATCACAAAAGTAAGCTAATTTTAACTTTGTTATTTGTCTAGCCTAGTAATATAAGCCTCTTTTTATTTTTATTAATTCTTTAGCCAACACTCGTATCAGAGTGTCGTGGCTATGTTTTTATGGTGTAGCTATTTAATGATAGTCGGAGTAGTAACATGACTTTTCGTGTGGTAAAGGCTGTGCGCTGGAAACAGCATGCATTAATGATCATCCTTGCCAGCAGTTTGGTTTTTGGAGCTTCTACAGAGAAGTTCTCAACCACGATCAGACGTTCCTGACGAACCAGTTCGGACAGGATGCTCTTCATCGCACCGCGGTACATTTTCTTGTTAACTTTCTGGCTGTGATCTTGCGGCTTAGCAGCAAAAGTCACGCCACCAGAGCGCCAGATTGGGCTCTTGATGTCACCAGAACGAGCACGACCAGTGCCCTTTTGACGCCATGGTTTCTTACCAGAGCCAGAAACTTCAGCACGAGTTTT
This sequence comes from Vibrio sp. R-1, assembly GCF_035615595.1. NCBI lineage: Bacteria > Pseudomonadati > Pseudomonadota > Gammaproteobacteria > Vibrionales > Vibrionaceae > Vibrio > Vibrio sp. R-1. The sequence goes on from NZ_WPDC01000183.1 coordinate 847, forward strand.
CTGAGCACGGGTACCTTGACGAGCACCTGCAGCGTAAGCAACAACAACCTGGTGAACCAGAGCTTCGTTGAAATCACGACCGAAGGTAGTCTCGGAAACAGTCAGCGCGCTTTGCGCGTCTTTCAATACCAATTCCATTCCTATACTCCTCCGCCGTTACGCCTTAACTGCCGGTTTCACGATCAGATCGCCGTTAGTTGCGCCAGGCACTGCTCCTTTAACCAGCAGCAGTTTACGCTCAGCATCAACACGTACAACTTCCAGGGACTGCACTGTTACGCGTTCGTCACCCAAGTGACCGGTCATTTTTTTACCTTTGAACACGCGACCAGGAGTTTGGTTTTGACCGATGGAACCTAAAACACGGTGAGACAGGGAGTTACCGTGAGTCGCATCTTGAGTGCGGAAGTTCCAACGCTTAACACCACCTGCGAAGCCTTTACCTTTGGAAGTACCGGTAACGTCAACTTTCTTCACGTCAGCGAAGATGTCTACGTTAATTTCCTGGCCAACAGTGAATTCTTCACCGCTTTCCAGACGGAACTCCCACTTACCGCGGCCAGCTTCAACGCCAGCTTTAGCAAAATGACCTGCTTCAGGCTTGGTTACACGGTTAGCTTTCTTGCTGCCAGTAGTAACCTGAATCGCGCTGTAGCC
>NZ_WPDC01000184.1:0-1485 GCF_035615595.1 Vibrio sp. R-1
ATACACAAATCCCCAAGCCTCTGCTTGGGGATTTTTTTGAACTAATTTTATGTTTCATGATCTGATCATCTAAGCAATAACAAGGATGATTAGAATGACTTATATAGAACCAACCCTCTGGGCACAAAAGCAATTTGGTCAAGCTCACCTCAATGACCCAAGACGTACTCAAAGACTCGTTGCCCTAGCTGCCTCTCTGGCCGAGCAACCTGGCGTACCGGTCTCGAAACTCATCATCTCCCCTGCAGATATGGAAGGGGCTTATCGCTTTATCCGTAATGAGCAAATCAAAGCAGAAGATATCGCTGAAGCGGGCTTTCATGTCACAGCGCAAGAGGCTTTAGCACAACAAACACTTCTTGCATTAGAAGATACGACTTCTCTAAGTTACTCCCATCGCAGCATACAAGATGAACTTGGGCACTCCAATCAAGGCAATCGAAATCGAGCTATGTTCATACACTCGACCTTACTTTTTGCTCCCGAAACTCAAGTGGTTGTTGGCTTAATTGAACAACAACGCTGGACTCGAGATATTGAAAAGCGTGGACAAGGACACCAGTACGCCACTCGACCATACAAAGAGAAAGAAAGCTATAAATGGGAGCAAGCTTCTCGCCATGTCGCAGAGCGACTTGGCGATAAAATCTCAGATGTAATTTCTGTGTGCGATAGAGAAGCCGACCTATTTGAATACCTCACTTACAAGCAAGAGCAACAACAGCGATTCCTTGTTCGCTCAATGCAAAGTCGCTGTATAAAAGAGCATGATAATCGTCTTTATGACTACGCTTCCAAGCTGCAATCAGCAGGAGAAAGAGTGCTCGACATACCGCAAAAAGGCGGCCGTAAAGCTCGTACAGTTCACCTAGACATCAAATATGCCCCCGTGACACTCAAATCTCCCGCGACTAAAAAAGAGTTCAATAACATTCCGCTTTACTACGTGGGATGCATAGAACAAGGAGAGAGTAACGATAAGCTCGCATGGCACTTACTCACCTCAGAGCCAATAACGAGCAAGGAAGAGGCACTTAAAATCGTCAGTTATTATGAGCTGCGTTGGCTAATTGAAGATTTTCATAAAGTCTGGAAAAGTGAAGGCACTCAAGTCGAGCAATTGAGAATGCAAAGCAAAGATAACTTAGAAAGGCTCAGCGTTATTCTGGCTTTTATCGCGACTCGGTTGCTCCAGTTGAGATTTATGAATGAATCAGATGAGTTATCTAAGAGCAGTTGTGAGCCGATATTAAAAGGCAAAGCATGGAAGCTAATGTGGCTAAAGCTAGAAAGAAAAGGGCTACCGAAGGAAGCTCCGGACATATCATGGGCTTACAGAGGTATTGCTCGATTAGGGGGTTGGAAGAATACAAAGCGAACGGGTCGTGCTTCTATAAAGACATTATGGCAAGGATGGTTTAGGTTACAAACCATCCTTGAAGGGTATGAACTGGCTAAGTCTCTTGATTCACCAGACTTGTGATC
>NZ_WPDC01000185.1:0-1484 GCF_035615595.1 Vibrio sp. R-1
CTGTACGGGTAAGAAAGCATATGCTCTGCTAAAAGAAATACTGAGAGATCGTTTAGAGGAAATCCCTACAGGTAGACGTGTTAGCATATAGCTAAAAGTACACTTATCAACAAATAGCCATGTTCAAATAATTAATATCCAGTCGCCATCCAAAAAGAGTTAAACAGTTGTGATTATTTCAAGCCAGAATCTAGAGAAAAACATTGATAGAATGTCAAAAATTGCTACAGCCATAGCAAAACTTGGCGTTGTAATAGGCGCATTATGCATAACCATTTATTCACTGAGAATCCACCACTTCCCTCAGGACCTATCGTTAAGCGATGGGTTGCTATTATTTATGATGGGTTCATGCTTTGGAATAATATACTTACTTATAATAATCAGCTTTATGAACTTAGGGATAGTTTTCTCCCCCATCATTAAATTAATTTTTAAATTAATTGCATGGATATCAAACTCATTCACCTCAAAAAAAACGGTCGTTAAGTATCAGCTAGCTCCATTCAATTTGACATCAATACCTCTATCAGTAGTTGCGATAATTTTGATTTTTAAACTTGGTGAGAAAGAGCCATTTCTTTACTTCAGCTTGTCAACTCTAACTATTGGTTTGTATTTATTTTATTCCATTTACATGTCTTGCGCCGAAAAAATAAAAAATGAAACATTAAAAAATAACCACGGATTAGTGATAGATGTCAACAAATCGATGACTAACAAGTTTGAATGTGAACATAATAAACGAGTGCAACTTATTAGCCTTTTTATAATGGTATTCGCCCCGCTATTTGCAAGTGGTATTTCAGGTGCAATTTTAGATGCTGCAATGCGTGCAACAAACATAAGAATTGAATCTTCAACCGTTTATATTAAGGAGCCTTACTCATCATTAATCCCAAAAGATTTAATTCTAGATAACTTAATGACGCCAAAAGAATATATCGCGCTCAACAAAGTCACCATCCTATTCACAGGCTTTGGTAAAAACACCATTATATCATTTAACAATGACAGCAAAGTAGAAAAAATAAAAATTCCTAATGATCATATAATCATAGTTCAACAATATTAAAAACCTCACGGCCTGATGATTTTTTGTTATCACGGAACCCGATGCCTGCAAAGTAATGTGTGCTAACGGAACCAATGCTCGAGCTAACTCTATACTTAAAGCGAGCCGCACTCGCCATACAGAATAAAACGTTTCATTAAATGACGTAGAGTACAAACAACGTTACTATACGAGAAATTTCCACTAAAAAACGCTGTTAGCAAGTGTACCCACGAAGAGGAATCAAAGTTTGATCAAAGGCGAATGCAATTGTGGAGCGGTTGAGTACAAAGTAAACGCCGAAATTTCGGACGTGTTTATCTGCCATTGTTCGATCTGTCGCAAATCGACTTCTAGCGGTGGAATCGCGGTGTCGATAGTCGAGCGCGACAAATTCACATGGATAAAAGGCCAAGACAAGATAACTTAC
>NZ_WPDC01000186.1:0-1432 GCF_035615595.1 Vibrio sp. R-1
TGAAGTGAACCCCATTTATTGGACACTTTAATAGGCGGCTATCATGGTCTGAGTTCGGAACTCTACCGGACTCAGACCATTTAGTTTAACTTTTATCCGTTCATGATTGTAGTAGTGGATATATTCGTCTATTGCATTTCTCAACTGATCGGTATCTTCGTATTCTTCATTGAACCAACACTCCGATTTCAATAAGCCGAAGAAGTTCTCCACGACCGCGTTATCCAAGCAGTTTCCTTTGCGAGACATACTCTGTTTCACGTCCACGGCTTCGAGCTTGGACTGATAGCCAACCATCTGATATTGCCACCCTTGATCAGAATGAAGGATTGGAGATTCACCGGGTTGCAGCTTACCCAAAGCGTCGTCTAGCATCTTGGTTACCAGGTTCATGTTGGGGTGCGTTTCCATATTCCAAGCAATGACTTCGCTGTTATATAGGTCCAGAACGGGCGATAGATAAAGCTTTTTCCCTTTGAGTTTGAACTCGGTTACATCCGTGACCCATTTCTGATTTGGCGCCTTTGCATGGAAGTTTCGTTCTAACCGATTCGGGGCAACCTTGCCGTATGTCCCTTTATATGACCGATATTTCTTACTTCGTAAATTCGAAGCTAGGCTTTGTTGACGCATGAGCTTTAGCACGGTTTTATGATTGAGTTGACACCCTTCACGGCGTAGTGCGAGCGTGATACGCCGGTAACCGTAACGCCCTTTGTGGTGATGGAACAACTCCTTGACCCGCTGAGCTTCACTCTCATATGGGGACTTCTTTGCCATGGATTTAACCTGCCAATAAAACGTACTACGCGGCAGTTCAGCGATATAAAGCAGTGTGGAGAGTTTATGGTGCTGCCTTAGCCCTACGACGATTTGGGCTTTCTCTTTGGTTTTTCCTGAGCTAAGGCATGCCACTTTTTTAAATAAGCATTCTCTGCTCGAAGATAAGCCAGCTCTTCTTCAGCACTTTCGAACGTTGGATAAGGAGGAATCAGTTCTTTTCTTGGTTTCTTCGATTTTTGAGCCACGGAGCCCCCTTTAGGCTTATTGCGAAGAGCCATGATACCACCTTCTCGATATAGGCGAGCCCATCGGCTAACAGTGCAAGCTGCGGCTATCTTGAACTTCGCAGCCGCCTTGCGAGAGGACTCATTATTTTCCATCATCCAAAGAAGTACCTCTTCTTTGAACTCTGCTGTATATCTCTTGGTTGTAATGGTAAATCCATCTTCGCCGCTGGCTTTCCAATGTTCCGTCCAACGACGAACAGCACCGTGGTCAATATTAAATTTTGCCGCAGTTCTTTTCGTACCATCGCTGCTATTCAGGTAATGAAGAACGACTTTACGTTTAAATTCACTTGTGTACTTTTTCTTTGCCATAAAATAAAAACCCTTACTCGTTGGATATCCAACTTTCAGGGTTCACTTCA
>NZ_WPDC01000187.1:0-1415 GCF_035615595.1 Vibrio sp. R-1
CACCTTGGTGACCCGGGCAAGCGAAGGTTGAGTTACCCATTTCCACATATTGCTTCAAGGTATTGAAGAACGGTGGCAGCAGGTTCTCTTCATAACGCTGCGCCGCAGACTCCAATTGCTTACCGTAGAAGTCAGTATTCTCACCACACAGCTCGAATACCCCGGTCAGCTGTGGCAGCACCTCAGCAGACAGCTCTTCTTCACAGCACACCGCGGCAAAAGCCGGGATAGACAGGCCGGTCGCGTGGATTTTAGCCAGAATACCGTCGTGGATGTCTTGAACAGAAACTACGATGGCCGCGATATCAGAGAAATCGGTGGTATGAACATTCGTAATTTCACGTTCCGTGTCGAAACAGGATAACACACTGTCACTGGCAGCTATTTTTAAAGTTTTCATGGCAACATTATCTCTATTTATTAAAAATGACATTGTTAAATTTAGGGTGTGACGCAGCATGTTCGGTAAATAACATCTACCAAATAATCGTTACGGATATATTCCGATTATTGTTTACCGAGCCACGCGGTATTACGTTGCGATGTAGTCTTATTTTAGGCGTAAGAAATCCCGCAGTAATAAATAAGTTTATTACTGGACTGGTTTCAGCATGAAATTTTTACGCACTGTACTACAAACGCAATTAAACGTATGTCTTTTTAAAAGGCCAACTCCATAAACACCCCTTTATGGAACTACTTTTAATATCAACTAAAATTTAATTTTACGTATTATGTACACAGGCAGCAGATCACCGTGCGGATGAACCTATTTGTGCTGTATAAATTGTGTTATCAACGACAAGCCACTTCAGTTGTGATGCGACACCCAGCCCGAAGCAATGCGTTCAGGAGGTTAGTCTTAGGACAGACTGGCGGTCTGACCGGCATACACTGAGAGTAACTTTACTCCGGGCAAAAATGTCACGTTGACCTTTCCATGCCGGGTAATAGACGATGACACACCACAAACAGGCAGCAGCCACCGGATGAAGGCAGGATTATCTATAGTAGAAGAAAGCAAAAGAAAAATAGCTACGGTAGATAGGCATCATCAGATGTCTGGTCCGCCGAATATGTTTCATTATTGACAAGCCTTTCATTTCCAATCTCCCTTGCCATATTTGGCTATCTTCTTCTGGAAATAATATCTATAAATAATGGTGTATTGCATGAGGAATATATTACGCCTCGCAGTTGCAATTAACATGACACAGATCATCTTTCAAAATCAAGCCTAATTGATTTTGTATTACATGTGATTGCAGTCACGAATTGCGCATAGTGATTCACGAAGCCATTTATAATCAATAAGATAGCCGACACTTCATGGCGAGGATATTTATATATCGCAAAGCTAACACATATATGGAAATAGTTTTGTTATTAAATTAATCGTTGGAGGTAAAGAATAT
>NZ_WPDC01000188.1:0-1414 GCF_035615595.1 Vibrio sp. R-1
TGCTCTTCGCGTCGGCTTTGGCCGCAATAAGGCTCGCTGGTGGCAAAAAACTCGGTCAGACGGATGGTCAGCTGGATCAAATTCCCAGTCGCGGTCGCGGTACCAATGCGATGACGCAGCATCAAGCGCGAAATCGCACAGTGGATCCCCATGGCTGTCACCCCCAGCAAGCTGGTCAGCAAGAGCCAGAAATTATCGCTGTCCGGCTCGGCCTTGAGAGTGTGGCCGCAAATCATAAATAAAAACAGCAATACGGTTTCCGCCATATACCAGCGCGCTTTATAAAAAATACTGTGCTGATTTTGGCGGGTGAAACTGTAGGTCACCACCGCCATCGCCAGCATAAAGCAAACTACTGCGCTGACGGCCAGCCACAAGGTGGTTGCCAATGGGGCGCTGGCGACGATCAAGCTCTGGATAATACTGGATGTGAACAGACCGCTTAAGCCGATAAAACCGACGGTATCGATATAACCGGCAATCCACGACAACAGCACGGGCTCTAGCAGGAAGGGTTCCTTACGGGGGAATTCCATAGAAGCACCTCGATACTCCGTATGCAAGGGATGACATGACCGACAACGCGGTCGTCACCAATAATTGGGATTAACAAACCACTGTGGTACCCGCTCTACGTGAAGCTGCTTGAACTGTGCCGCCTGTGATTATACGAACAGTAGTTTTACACAGTAACTTTACGTAGCGAGGGTAATGCGTAGTGTTCAGGCTAGCGGGAGTGACCCAATAGCGCTGTGATTACATTAGCGTTTTTCACATGTACAAGGGTTAAAACTTGTAATCATTCTTGAGAGTCCACACAGTTCATCGGGTTGGTGCTAAGCCCGAATCCGGTACAATGCGGCGATAGCGGATAATCCTATTTGCTCCGGCCAAACGTTGGCCGTCGGTGGTGGTTTACAGAGGTGAGCATGACGCAATTTCAGTTTATTTCGGTCGAACAGGCGCTACAAAAGTTGCAGGCTGAGCAGGCGGTTTTGGTCGATATTCGCGATCCACAAAGTTTTGCCGCTGCCCATGCGCCACAGGCATTTCACCTGACCAATCAATCCTTGCTACCTTTTATGCAACAGACTGATTTTGCGATGCCGGTGATTGTGATGTGTTATCACGGCAACAGCAGTCAGGGCGCAGCACAATATCTTGTTAATCAGGGCTTTGATGAGGTATACAGTCTCAATGGCGGCTTTGAAGCCTGGCGTAAAGTGGCGCCAGTGGTGAGCGATCCGCTTCAGCCAGAATAACCGGACGTCGTTCCGGTTTGTTACGGGAACGTCTTTATGCTGTTTTTAATTCATCTGCCTAACCCGCGTCTGGCGCAGGCTTACATTGATTATATGGCCACGCGCGGCGTGCGCATTGAGCTGCGTCCAGAGCCGGAAGGGTATGCTCTGTA
>NZ_WPDC01000189.1:0-1409 GCF_035615595.1 Vibrio sp. R-1
TTTGAATTTCTAAATGGTAATTCGCCATTACGCTTTTCTTCCTAACGTCCAGTAAAAGGCACCTGATAACACAGAACAAGCCGCCATCACAAATATCATTGGCCATGTTTCAGTACCCGGCAACGCTGCCACGACAGCGCCGATGATTGAGCCCGTACCAAAACGCAATGTGCCCGCTAATGATGATGCGGTTCCCGCCATACGCGGGTATTTACTCAGCAACAACCCCATCGAGTTACTGCCAATGGTTGAGATTGTACCGACAAACAACACCACGAATGGTACGGTTCCCCATAATCCCCAATCCAGAACCCAGCTAACAAACAGACCAATCCCCGCCATCAACTGTAAAAAGAGTGCGAAGCGTAGCATGTTGTGTGAGCCGATTTTTTTGACAAAACGGCCATTGATCGTGGTCAACGCAATCATCGCGACAATATTAAGGCCAAACAGGTATCCGAAACCGTCTGGGCTAACGCCATAAATATCGATGTACACAAACGCGCCGGCTGTCAAAAACGCGAACATACCCGCAAACGAAAATGCGCCAGAGAAAATCAGCCCCATAGCTACAGGGTTTTTACACAAATCAAAATAGTTGCGCATGGTGCTACGAAAACGCAGCGGCTGACGATTTTCAGGGCTCAGCGTTTCTGGGATTTTCCACATCACCATCGCGATAACGAGTGCCGCAAACAGCGCCAGCACCCAGAAGATAGAACGCCAGCCAAACCAAATCGCCAAGTGCCCGCCAATCATAGGCGCAACCAAAGGAGCCAGCGTCACCACTAAAGTGACAAACGACATCGCCCGCGCAAAATCTTCGCGGTCAAACATATCGCGTACCACCGCTTGAATGACCACGGCCGCCGCCGCACCCGCAAAACCTTGCGCGGCACGAATGTAGGTTAAGGCTTCAATACCATTGGTCGTCGCGCTCACCATAGCGGCAATACCAAAGAGGAAGATACCGCACAGCATCACCGGACGGCGACCATAACTATCGGCCAGAGGACCATGCAGCAATTGGCCAATGGCAAAGCCTGCCGTATAGGCAGTTAGAGTAATTTGCACCGCACCAGCGTTAACGCCGAAATCACGGGCAATGGTCGGCATGGCCGGCAAATACATATCGATCGCCAGCGGTGTCAACGCACCGAGCGCACCGAGCACAATATAAAGCAACAAACTCATTTGCGGTGTTTGTTGGGTATTCACGGTTGAGGTAGACATACTTCTCCGTAGAGTTAAATTGAGTTTTTCGCGTACACCCATAAGTGTATGCGAATTAGAGATTGCTTGATGAGGCAATAAAACGTGGGAGGACTTAACGCTTAGATTCAGCGCTAAGTCCTATCGGTCTATACCCTTCCTACTTAAGCTGCAGCGATGTTGGCTACGTTCGTTCA
>NZ_WPDC01000190.1:0-1368 GCF_035615595.1 Vibrio sp. R-1
GCAGGAGAGAAGGATGACATTGATTGTGCACCTTTTTGTTGGTTGGGGTGAGGGAACCCAAATACATACCCAGCCTGTTGATTCGCTGCGTTTATCGGCACGCAGCCACAGGCGTAAGGTGAAATTATAACCGTCTCATCTGGGCTTGTCAGCTCAAAACGTGCGCTCATCCGCGAGGATCTGCGCCAAAAAGGCTAAGACGTCGCCGCCCTCTTCATTCTGCGCTTCTAGCCACAAGCACTCGGTATAATGATCGCCACGCAGCAGCAAAGAGGTACCCTCAAATTCAACCCGCCAAGTGTGCAAATCGGCATCACATTGACGCTCTAATACCTGCAGCTCCAACCGAGAAATCACCGGCTGCGCCCGCTCGGCGAAATTATCAAAATTGAGCCCCGGCACGGGAATAGTTATTGAGTAATTTTCCATATCGATTCAAAAATTTCCAATTACGGCTGTGAATTATGCGTTAAGCGACAATATAAACATCAGCAGATTATTCATGAATCCGCAATAAATAGTCGAAGAAATTAAATTTTTCGGACATTTGTCCGATATATCTGTTCTGCTATTACGCTATACCTCCAGCACAAATCACCTTGTGTTATGGTTTTTTAACGCCCCGTCGTGGCGGCGTAGGCTTTCTCCTGGAGACAAAAATGTCATTCCGTGACCTGAATATTGGTAAAAAGCTGTTTTTATCTTTCTCGCTACTCGGCTTGGTTATTATCGGTATTGGTGCTTTATCACTCACTTTGTTTAGCCGCATGAATGAACAGACGTTGGACGTAACCGATAATATCGTTCCCGGCATCATGATCGTTTCTCAAACCAGTGAAGCCGTTAGCAGCTTTCGCCGTTACCAATTAGGTTATCAACTCGTATTAGATAATCCCCAAAAAAACCAATACTTCGATAAAATTAACGCACTGCGTGCACAAGTGGACTCCGAGCTGGAAAAATACGCACCGTATGCGTTCAGTGCGGAAGATAAGCAGATGTTTCAGAACGTAAAAATTCAGTGGCAGCGCTATCTAGATATCAATCAGGACGTAATGAATAATCTGCAAAATGGTAATTTAGCGCAAGCTGAGCAGATTTTACTCAATCAGGGCATGACACAATTTTCCGAGCTAAATAATTCCATCAATGCACTGATCAAAATTAATAAACAATACGCCAATGAAAGTCGCACCAAAGCTGTACAAATTTACTCCTCGGTGCAGCTGTATGTCTCCATCAGTATTCTGATTGCCATTGCGCTCGTTACTGTATTAGCCCGCGTTCTAACCCGCCAAATTCGCGACCCTCTCCTGACTATCCTAGATCAAGCCAAACAAATCTCTAACGGTAACCTGCAACGCGGCG
>NZ_WPDC01000191.1:0-1349 GCF_035615595.1 Vibrio sp. R-1
GCAGCTCTCCGCGTGGAGCTAGAAAGTTGAATATCCACTCCATAGCAACATTTGCGCCTTTACCGTGCTCACACTCAATCACTGCGGCTTGTGCCGTCACCAATAGCTGGCCAAAATACAGATCGAGCTCTTTAATTCGTTTTTGTAGGAAGTCGATTTCGGCATCTCGATGTGCCAGTTCTGCGGCAATATCCGACTTTGAGGATAGCCCCTCGCTTGTCATAGCGGTTACATGTTTTGAGTAGTAACCACCGATTGAGTCAAGGTGCTCCACGTCACGGGGTGCGTATTGTTTATCCATTTAACTGCTCCACAGCCTTAACCACACCATCAATTCCAAACCAGACAAATAGAACTCCAAGCACAATAAGCATTACAGCCACTGTTATTGCTAGATTATCGTTGCTGTTCTCATATCCACTTTCGTGCGTTGTCACTTCTTTTTGCATCGCTCAAACTCCGTGCACTTGACAATTTTGTTCCAGCCGCAATCGGTAATAAGCTTCATGAGTTCAAAGTTGAGGTGTGAGCAGTCCCTATTTTTGTATTTGCACACCGCACACATACTGCCTTTTGGAATGTAATGTACTGTTTGCGTCATGATTCAGTGTTACCTCCCAGTGCATTATTTAGGTCATCAATTAGCGCTGATAATTCTCCGGACATTAACGCAAAATCAGCATCAAAGCGCCTTGTCAGTCGGGTTACATATCATTAATAGTTAAAAGGGCTAGTCCGATATTAAGGCGCTTAATAATGATTCAAATGGTAGAGGGTAATTAATGTAATATCTCGTTCTCTTTGCTTTCCAATATGTGAAGGGTGAATATGGATGCGCCAATCATATTGTTAATTGCATTGATAATTTCACTTTTTGTTTTACATTGAGATTGCTCTATATATTTACTCAAAAACTCAAGTGCTAAATCTCCGTCAGTTGGCTTGAAGGCAATTTTCAGCGCTTGCATGTTATTTCTCCTTGTCGCTATGCACACTTATTACGTAATCCTAAGCGATCCATGTTGCGGAGATAAACTGCTCTGGCGTGCTCTTGTTGTTCTTTGGTCATAAACTGACCGATGACGGAGATTTCTTGAGCTAGTGGTTTTAGCTCATCGCTTGACTGCGACTCGTCCATACGGAACAGTATATCGGCCAGCATATCTTGAACGTCTTGCTCTGATAGCTCTTTTGGTGAGTCGTGCTGTGTCGATGTGGTATCTATAGTTGCTCCGTTCTCTGCTACGGAACGAGCTTCACCTTCAATGACGTTACCTTTGCGCGCAGCTTGCTGTGCAGCTCGTTTACGAGCAGCCTGTGCCGCTAAACGTTCTGTCACTGATTGTCTT
>NZ_WPDC01000192.1:0-1334 GCF_035615595.1 Vibrio sp. R-1
CCAGCGCCACCGAGCAGCAGAACTCGGTGACCGATGAGCTCAATCGCAGCATTGTCACTATCCACAATGCTTCCGATGAAGTGGCGCAAGGCGCGAATCAGACTGCGCAAGCCTGCGCGGAGCTGAGCCAGCTGGCCATTCACCTGCAACAGGTCACCAATCGTTTCGCGGTATAAATTCCCCCTTCATATCGCGCCGACATCAGTCGGCGTATAAGATACTGCTTACACTGACCGTCATTGAGAATATGGCGGCCAGTGATATATCCCTTCGCTTTTTCCTTCCCCCAATACCACTTTTTTATTCTTTTTCCTCTCTGGCACTGTCTATTTATCATTCATTTAAAATCAATCAGTTAATCTAAACGCAACGGTATATACGCCGAATTGTCACACTAAATTTTCTTTTTTGCTTTAATTTTGCCCAGTTGCAGCCGTTATTAATAAATATATACAAAAAGATACATATATTAAGTTGCACCATTGGGATGTTGTCGTTGCGGCGCCTTATTCCTGACCGCTTAAACTTGCTAAATGAGAATAATGGTATGTTATTGAAGCACCTTTCCATCGGCAAAAAGCTGACCTCCGCATTTTCTTTATTGTGTTTGTTAATCATCGGCATCGGCCTGTTCTCGCTGTTGCAATTCAGCCGCTTAAACGGTGGTTCACAGCATCTGGCCGAACAGGTGATCCCGAGCATCACTCAGGCGGCCACTATCGATAGCCACATCAGCCGATTGCGCCGTAATGAAATGGGGATCATCGTGGTCTACGATAACCCAACCATGAAGGCTGACTATCAGAAGCTGTTAGACGCCATTCCCGCCCAAATTGATGATGCCATTGCCCAATTTGCGCCGTTGCTGGAAAGCGAGCAGGAGCGCCAGATCTATAACAACATCAAAAATGAGTGGTTAGCCTATCAAGGTCTGCATCGTCAGATGATGGACGCTATCGAGCGCGGTGATTTGCAGCAAGCGCGTTATATTTTGGTCGACCAAAGCCGCAGCCTATTCAGACAACTCACCGCACACGTACAAGATTTAATCAATATTAATCAGACCTTTGCCAACAATGCACGCCAAGATGTAGACAATATCTTCAGTGCCTCGAAAGTCAGTATTGCTATCAGCATTGCGCTCTCCGTGGTCATGGTGGTGTTCTTTGCCACCCTGCTGACGCGGCAAATCCGCGATCCACTGTTGCTGCTAGTAAGTCAGGCTCGCCTGATTGCTAACGGGCAGCTTGGCCGCTCTGCGCTGTGCGACTATATCGACTCCGGTAAACTCTCTCGCGATGAAACGGGGCAACTGGCGCTGGCGATCCGGCAGA
>NZ_WPDC01000193.1:0-1329 GCF_035615595.1 Vibrio sp. R-1
CCATAGCTGTAGGCCAATACGCCGCCTAACTTATAAGGGGCTAAATCGTTTAAGGTTTTCCAATCAAAGGGCTTTTTAACGGGATAAAAGAAAACAAACTCTTCTTGGCTCACTGGCAAGCTATAGAAAAAATCGACTTCACGCTCCGCGCTGTGCATCCAGATCGCAGTGGCATCGTACAAACCGCGTTGGGTTTCAGCATAAGCTCTTGCCCATGGTAAAAACTGGAATTCCACTTGATAACCTTGCTTGGTAAAAGCTTGGGTGATGATTTCACCAACAAAACCATAGTTAGGTAAATCACTGCCGATAAAAGGTGGCCATTCGCCGGATGCAATACGCACGAGTTTATCCTCTGCGTTGGGGGAGGATTGTGCATACAGCAGCGCGGGACATAATCCTATGATGAGCAAGCAGCAGCGCACATAACGTTTTAAGTATCTGTTGCTCAGCATGACGGTTCCTTGGTGGTCTAGGCTAGTCTTTGAATCATGGGTAAGTTGACTCCTCACTGTCAAATCATAGGTTTAATTTTTATCGGCTTTTTTGATTCAGTTGACGAAATTTAAGGAGTAAGCTTGAGCGCGAGATGTCCACATCATGCTGATTTTATGAATATCTTAAGTGGATGTTGTCGTGTTCTAGTGAGTTATCGATGAGGAAGGTATGTCGCAGCCTGTAGATAGAAAAACCTTTTTGGGCATCTTTTTTACGGTTTTTTTGCCAATGTTTTTGGCGGCCGTTGATCAAACCTTGCTGGCTACCGCGACGCCTGCGATTGTGCGCGATCTCGGCAACTTGCAACTTTCTTCGTGGATTGCGATTGGTTACATGCTGGCAAGTGCAGCCAGTGTTCCGGTTTACGGCTGGTTAGGGGATCAGTATGGACGTAAACCGATGTTAATGATTGCGCTGAGTATTTTTGCCTTAGGTTCAGTCATTTGTGCTTTTGCAATGAATATGCCATGGTTGGTGGCTGGTCGGATTGTACAAGGACTGGGTAGCGGCGGCTTAATGAGCTTATCACAAGCCTTGATCGGTGAATTAGTACCGCCCCGCGAGCGTGCCCGTTTTCAGGGCTATTTTTCCTCACTGTTTGCGGTGGCCTCGCTGATGTGTACCCAACTGACCAGCATTGACTGGTTTATTGCTACTCGTCTGGTGCAGGGTTTTGCTGGCGCGGCCTCCGGTGTGGTGATCAATGCGCTGCTGCGGGATTTGTTCCACAAGGATGATTTCTCCCGCATGATGTCGATGGTGGTGCTGATCATGACTGTGGCACCGCTGCTGGCACCGATGCTGGGTGGCTATTTGCTGGTGTGGTTTGAT
>NZ_WPDC01000194.1:0-1328 GCF_035615595.1 Vibrio sp. R-1
CCAGCGCCACCGAGCAGCAAAACTCCGTGACCGATGAGCTCAACCGCAGCATTGTTAACATCCACAATGCCTCTGATGAGGTGGCACAAGGTGCCAACCAGACCGCGCAGGCCTGTGGTGAGCTCAATCAACTGGCGAACAATCTACAGCACACGATCGCTCGATTTAGTCTATAAGGCGCGCTCTTCACTTTAGCACGCATCTCTACACCGTGGCGCTGGCTATCCAAGCCAGCGCTGCCGGCCAGATACATTTCTCGATATAACCACTTATATCAAGTCACAGGTTAAAGTTAGACATAAACACCACCACAATCACTTAATTAAGCACATCGAACCAGATAGTTAATTGAATATCGCACAATAAATCCATCGCCACGGCAAAAACACAAAACAAAGTAAATATGACAGTGAGATATATTTATATTTGTCGCACAATTTAGTCGACAACGTTATTTTTTGCATTGCGTGCGGTTTAATTGCCAATCACTGCATATTTGGCTGTTTTTTATCCCAATGACACAGATCACATTTAATATTCTTTTTTTCTATCCGATAGATTCTCTCTGAATACATTATCGAAAA
This sequence comes from Vibrio sp. R-1, assembly GCF_035615595.1. Taxonomy (NCBI): domain Bacteria; kingdom Pseudomonadati; phylum Pseudomonadota; class Gammaproteobacteria; order Vibrionales; family Vibrionaceae; genus Vibrio; species Vibrio sp. R-1. The sequence continues at coordinate 585 of NZ_WPDC01000194.1, forward strand.
TAGACCTGACGCATCATGTTTGAAACTAGCAATGGAGCATGCGGTTAAATTCAATTTCTGATGCGATATCACTGCCGTTATGCTGGAGCAATCAATGTCATTACGTGACTTAAATATCGGTAAAAAGCTGTTCTTATCCTTTTCCTTGCTCTGTCTGATTATTATCGGGATTGGGGGCTTATCACTGACACTGTTTCAACGCATGAACGCCGAAACGTTGGAAGTGACTGATAATACAGTACCTAGTCTGATGCTAGTGTCAGAAGCATCGATCCTGATTAGCGACTTTCGTCGTTACGAACTGGGCTATTTACTGGTTATTAATGACGCAAACCGTCAAGAGTATCTGAATAAATTGCTGGAGCTGAAACAAGATGCCAGTAATGAGTTGCAAAAATACGCCAGCTATGTATCAGGTGCCGATGATCAAGAGGCTTATCAGCGCGTCACCAATAAATGGGCGCAATATCTGAACATCCACAATCAGTTTATTTCCGCATTGCATGCAGGCGATACCAATCAAGCCAAGCAAATATTATTGACCTCCGGTAGTTCGACCATTTTTGAGCTGGATGATTTAATCGCCAACTTGATGAAAATTAACCGTGATTACAGTGTGGAAAATCGCACCTCTGCACTTTCTATTTATTCGATGGTAAAACTGAACGTCGGCATTGCGCTATTGGTGGCCATCGGCCTGGTGATATTACTGGCGACAGTGTTAACCCGTCAGATCCGCGATCC
>NZ_WPDC01000195.1:0-1267 GCF_035615595.1 Vibrio sp. R-1
CACAGCGGTGTGGATGCGAAGAAAAAGCGCTGGCATTATCGCAATGGCATGACAGTGATTTATTTGATGAGCAGGAAAAAGCGGTATTTACTTATCTAGAAGCGATGACGATAACCGGACGTAAAGTTAGCGCTGAAATGATTGCGCAGCTGCAAACTTTTTTCGATGAGGATACCCTGATTGAGTTAACCGCGCTGATTGCTTTTCAGAATTTATCCGCCAAGTTTAATACGGCTTTAGATGTACCCGCGCAGGGATTGTGCCGTTTACCGCTATCAAGCTCGGCCGCGCCACTAACCGCAGCTGATGCGCTCAACAGCGATTCTGCTGACGAGGCTAATCGACCCAAGTAATGGGTAGACTATGTATAAACTATGTATTAATTACCGCGCCACTCGCTTGCTGGCGCGATGCCTTGCTGAAAACTCACTTAGAAAATGAGAGGGATAGGAGAAAAATAAATTCGCCATTCCTTTCTTACTGGATATGCCGTAGTGTTACAGCCAAGCCTTAAACGCTTTTCGGATGGATATGCAATTGTGCTACTGGCCTTATTCAACCTATAGCCAGCTATGCCTGATATCATGCATAATCCTGTATAAGCCAAACGGGATTTACCGTTACAGCCAGATAAAGAACGCCACACTTTGATTCAAAATAAGAAAAATTCGCGGCTCTATGTTTAATGGCTATTTAATCGGGCTCACTTGCATTTACGCAGATTGCGTAGAATAATAAATTAATGCGATAGAGTTATCGTTATTTCTTCAATGTGGCTTCTTAGGCTATGTTTTTGAGCTCAGTTACTGTTTAATATACGATAAAAATTACTCACTATTACGCGTAGGATGAATCAAAATGAGTGAACAAGTTATCAAGTTGCTTTCTAATATCCGCTCATTGCGGGCATTCGCCCGTGAGCAGTGCACGTTAAGTGAGCTGGAGGATATGCTGGAAAAACTGTCTACCGTGGTAAATGAAAAGCGCGAAGAAATCGCCGCCAAGGAAGCAGAAGAAGCAGAGAAAAAAGCGAAGCTGGAAGCCTACAAAAAAATGTTGGCTGATGACGGTATTGATCTGAATGACTTGCTGGATATTGCGAGCAAAACTACCGTTAAAACAGCGAAGAGCAAGCGTGCCCCACGCCCAGCAAAATATGAGTTCTCTGATGAGAACGGCAATACCAAAACGTGGACAGGTCAAGGCCGTATGCCACTGGCTCTGACCAAGGCAATTGAAGCGGGTGCCAACCTGGATGATTTCCTGA
>NZ_WPDC01000196.1:0-1254 GCF_035615595.1 Vibrio sp. R-1
TTGCATTGATTATTGAGGAATGTTTCTCAGTCGCTGGTGTGAGAGGGGCGGTTTGTCCGAATTATGTTTTGAATAGCCTTGTTTCAGCAGCAGAGATTTCTTAGTATTGCGGCTCTTTTTATGCCCCGAGAATGATGATGAAAACAGAATTATACAAAGAGTTTATGTTTGAGGCTGCTCACCACTTACCGCATGTACCCGCTGGTCATAAGTGTGGTCGTTTGCATGGACACTCTTTTTTAGTTCGTCTGTATGTTGAAGGTGAGGTTGATCCCCATACAGGTTGGGTTGTGGATTTTGCGGAAATTAAAGCCGCATTCAAACCGATTTATGATCGTCTCGATCACTATTATCTGAATGATATCGAAGGGTTAGAAAACCCAACTAGTGAAGTGTTGGCAAAGTGGATTTGGCAACAGCTCAAGCCCAGTTTACCGCTGCTGAGCAAAGTCGAGATCAAAGAAACCTGCACGGCGGGTTGTATTTATCGCGGTGAATAGCGCATTGATGTGAGATGTAATCTGATTATGCAAAGCATAAAAAAACGCCCGGATATCCGGGCGTTTTTGTAACCACAAAAGGTTCTGATTAACAGATCACCTTGATTGCCAAGCCACCTTGTGAGGTTTCACGGTACTTAGCATTCATGTCCTTGCCGGTTTCCAGCATGGTTTCAATCACTTTATCCAGTGAAACGCGTGGGGCAGAGGAACGACGCAGCGCCATACGGGTTGAGTTGATCGCTTTCACCGCTGCAATGCCGTTACGCTCGATACATGGCACTTGTACTTGTCCTGCAACTGGGTCACAAGTCAAACCAAGGTTATGTTCCATCGCGATTTCAGCGGCCATACAGACTTGCTCAGGGCTACCGCCTAAAAGCTCAGCAAGACCGGCTGCTGCCATAGAGCAAGCGACACCCACTTCACCTTGACAGCCCACTTCCGCACCAGAGATAGAGGCATTACGCTTGTACAGACCACCAATCGCGCCAGACGCGGCGAAGTAACGGATGTAGTCTTTCTCCGTCACGGTTTGGATGAATTTGTCGTAGTAGGCGAGTACGGCAGGGATAATGCCACACGCACCGTTAGTCGGTGCCGTTACCACGCGACCGCCTGCTGCGTTTTCTTCGTTAACCGCAAACGCATACATGTTTACCCAGTCAACCACCGCCATTGGATCGTTGGTGGTTTTTTCGGACGTCAGCAGTTGTTGACGCAGCGCTGCCGCACGGCGTGGTACACGCAAAGA
>NZ_WPDC01000197.1:0-1229 GCF_035615595.1 Vibrio sp. R-1
AACGAAGATAAAGGTTTTGGCTTTATTGCTCAAGACAACGGCGGCGCAGATGTATTTGTACATTTCCGTGCCATTATCTCTGAAGGTTTCAAAACCTTGAAAGAAGGCCAAAAGGTTTCTTTTGATGTTGAGCAAGGTGCCAAAGGCCCACAAGCGTCTAACGTTACCGCGCTGTAAGCCTCTCTGATACCAGAAAGCGGGCGCCCGCCGCCCGTTTTCCTTGTCACCGTTATCCTCGATACCCGTTCGATTTCCTATCCTGTTATTTCTGTTATTGATTGCTTTAAATCAACTTTATATTGACGTTGAAAGGCTACAGAAATTCAGCGTTGAATAATATATAAGGTTTTTTATGGCTAAAGTTAATGGCAGAAGCAGATTTTGGTTTTACCAAAATAAAGAAATTATTAAGAAAATAACTGAAGAATTAAAATAATGATTATAAAATTCACTGTGGGTGATTTCTCTTGGGAATCCTCATTGCATCAATTAAATAGTGATGCGCTTATTCGTCACATCCATTTTTATAGTGGTCATAGCGGTGTTGGCATCAGTATCAACTATTGTGAAAGTACCAGTCGGGGTAATATTTATTCCCGCGATGCATTAGTCGGTAATTTCGCTGTTCTATCGTAATAATTCATGCCACGGCATGATGCGTGCCGGCGTTGGCGTTTGATGGTCTTTTTAATATCCCTACATCAGTTAATTATCGCAATGATTGAGCGTTACTCTCTTTGCGCCGATTAACCTCTCATTTTTGCCAATAAACGCGTTGCTGACGAAAAATAATAATATTCCCTTGCAGCATGGCGTTTAGTTGCCTCTCAACTGATCTTTTTTCTCTGCTGGTGCGCATTAGATGAGTGGGACTCGATATCACCTGCAATACGTGGATACAGTGCACGGCACGCTCAATTGTTACGGCTGTAGCTGATTTGTATTTGGCGTGTAAATGTGGCATGGTGATATAAATCACACTTTTAGTGTTATTCATGTATGGCTCAAAATGAGCGTTAACACGGAGAGACAAGATGAAGAAAATGCTGATGGTTGCGGCACTGTGCGCCGGTTTGAGCGGCGTAAGCCTTAGTAGCTATGCTGCGCCTGCGCAAAAGCCTTTGATGGGCGGTTGGAGTGCAGCCGAGGTAACTCCACAAGCCAAGCAGGCCGCTGAATTTGCATTTAAAGCGTCCAATGTATCTTCCAAGTTGGACAAAGTGATTGCG
>NZ_WPDC01000198.1:0-1226 GCF_035615595.1 Vibrio sp. R-1
AGCACCTGCGCGATCTGTTGGCGATTCGTCTCTGCTGGGAGAACTTACTTGATGATGGTGAGCGCGGTATGGGCTCTGTGTGGTTACAGTGGCAGCAATCTTGGGCACCGCGCCAATCGTGCGAGGAGGATCGCGCACTACGCATTGCGCTACTGTGGCAACGCAGTGCGGAAATCGCCTATCAGCGCCAGCTCTTTGCTGCGCTGACATCAGTACAAGAGCCGGCTCCCCAATCAAGTTATCCCGAGGTGCAAGCGGCTTTTTGTATCGATGTGCGTTCAGAAGTCATTCGCCGCCACTTAGAAGCGCAATCACCCCATATTCAAACCCTTGGCTTCGCAGGCTTTTTTGGCTTACCGATCCGCTATCAGTTACTGGGCACCGAAGCAAGCCGCCCACAGTTACCGGGCTTATTAGCGCCGAGCTTGACCGTCTCTGACAGCACAGGGGATGAAGATCAAGACGCGAAATTGGCCTTGCGTCGCCGTGCTCGACTCAAGCGACACTTTAGCTGGCGCGCGTTTCATCACCTCCCCGCCTCCACGTTTACTCTGGTGGAAACCACGGGGTTGGCGTATTTAACCAAGCTCCTTAAACGCACCTTATCCTACCCTGTATCGAGCGCATCGGTGGAGCGTTTCGCCTTTACGGAACATGAGTGGCAGAGTGTCAGACCGCAATTCACGCGCGATCCACAAACGTTAGCGCAGCGTGCTCAAATGGCAGCCAACATTCTAAGAGCGTTGGGGATCGCCACCGAGCAAGCACGCTTGGTGCTACTCGTAGGGCACGGCTCACAGACGCAAAATAATCCGCAGCGTGCAGGGCTGGATTGTGGGGCCTGCTGCGGTCAAAGCGGCGAAGTCAACGCTCGCACGTTAGCAGCATTGCTAAATGATCAGGCGGTGCGCCAAGCGTTGCCTGAATATGGAGTTTCGCTGCGCGATGACGTCCACTTTATCGCGGCGCTACACAACACCACGACAGAAGCGATAACGCTTTTTGATCGCCATGAGATCCCAACAAGCCATCGCGAAGAGCTAGAACAACTTGATCAGCAACTCACGGCCGCCAGCCATGGCGCACGTCAAGAACGCGCGCCAAGTCTTGAACTGAATCACAACCACCAAGAGCTACCAAGCAAGGACAACGCCCTATCTGCCCCGCAATTGGAGCAAGCGTTTCTGCGTCGAGCCCATGATTGGGCGCAAACTCGCCCTGAATGG
>NZ_WPDC01000199.1:0-1220 GCF_035615595.1 Vibrio sp. R-1
TAAACAGCTCTTATCTAGATGATATTTTAGATCAGGAAGAAATATACTTAATAGGGGTTACTGTAAATGATTAAGGATTTAATATTTGGAGCCAACACTAATGATACGTTAAGCAAATGTCTTTATGAAATTCATACCAAAGGTCCAATATCAGCTTTAACATTTGAAAAACTTGCATACATAAAGAAGTTTCACCCAATTGATTTCTCACGTTACGAAAACAAATTAATTTCTGCAATAGGACTGTTCTATAAAACAGACAAGCCTAAAAGTGTATTTGAAGAGTTTTATTCAATATACTCCGAATCAATATTTGACGAAATTGGACACTCTTTCACAGCGACTCAGGCAAGTGCATTTAAAGAAATAAAGAACAATAGATATTTTTCTTTTTCAGCACCAACAAGCAGTGGTAAATCACATTTATTTAGAGAGTTAATAAAAACCACAAAAAAAGACATGCTTATAGTTGTCCCATCCAGAGCATTAATAGCAGAATACTACAATGAAGACGTAAGCAGCTAAAGTTAAAAAGCTGGAACTCTGCTACTAGCTAAGATTATGAGTGATGGTGCAAGTTGATTTTTATCCCGGCTAGCAGCATTCAATTAAACACTGGGTACTATATGAATCTAACCGAAAAGACAACTTATGACATGTCCCCCCATGGGGTTAGCATAAAAGTACATTCGATTTTAATCAACATTGATAATATTAAAGATAGAGCATCAGAGATGATCTCGACAATACAGGACACTTGTTGGCTCCAAGAATTAAATCCAGTTGCTCAGCTATCTTATGAGGCTCGAGCTGAAAGAACCATAGATAAACTAGTAAACAAAATCCTAACAAAAGTAGAAGATGAAATAACAGAGGAATTTGGCGAGTTCATGATCTCTGCATCAGCTCAAGATGTGTTGGTCTCTGAATTTAATCATATCAAAGTTCCTTTGGCTGAGTTAATTAAAGAGAAGATCTCAGGAAATCCTGGCTTCGACTTTCATACCGAAACAAATCAAAATTTAATCGCATTTGGAGAAGCAAAATTCAGCGGGAACATTAACCCATATCGTAATGCTTTAGAACAAATCAGAAGCTTTATAGACTTAAAGAAACATGATGCCGAACTTATTGATTTACAGAACTTCGTTAGCAAAGAGGCTATATCAAATCATTTTGACAAAAAAAATGCTTACATTGCAGCATTTTCGATCAACTCA
>NZ_WPDC01000200.1:0-1220 GCF_035615595.1 Vibrio sp. R-1
CTGCTAAAAACACTACACTTACCGACCAGCCAAACAACCTTAAGTAAGGACAATAGACCTTGGCGAGCGTTGTACTTGCCCTATTCTATTCACGCACTTCCACATGACTCGACCATTCGCCTTAAGTTGTTCAAAAGAACACTGATTGATGCAGCTAACACCATGCAAACAAAAGGAAAGAATACGATTTTGCAGTTGTAGCAAAGCTTGCTATGCCAAAACTGTCAGTTGCAGCCGAACCAGCTGACTGGAAAGAAAACAGGATTACATTCGCCTACACCACAAACACTTCAACGCGACCGCTCACCAACAATGTACAGGATTGGAAAGAATACGATATTTACGTAAACGATTAAGTAGCCAAGGCAACTCACTCATTCGACGCAGCGGCTAAATCGAAGAACAAATACAATTGAGTCGTGAAAATTCACTTTGCTAAGTGCTCAGATTTAACCCACAAAAGCTTATTAAATTCGCCTTTCAGCTAACATTTAGTTACCGGGGCATAGCGTAGCATGCTTGCATGCGCAGCGGTTTGAAATGAGTATAAAATTCGCGCAGCGAATACTCATTTCAAAATGTCCCTGCTTAACTTTTTGTTATCAATAACATCAAAATGGGCAAAGAAAAGAGGTAATAGTGTTCAGTAAATCCTCCAACAATGATTTTGTATTATAAATAACTTGATTTTCACTCATTAATTAACGACACTACATGTTCCGTATGGCTGTTGCTATACCATAAATAGAGACTGCTGGTGTAATGCACATTATTTCATCGGTACTCTGTTACTTAATTTCTTTTTAATAAAAAACTAGCAAGGTAACTTTAGTGTCAGATATAGATAAAACCGCTACCTACAACATCAGTGCTAAGCAGAGCAGTAGTTTTCTTTCGGATATAGCGGGAATTATATTTTGGGCGGTAATAGGCTGCATCGTCCTATGGAATTGGGACGGTTTTTGGCAAACAGATATCAAGTCATTAGAAAAAATCCAACGTCAGTACTTTTACAGCAAATATTCTGAGGAGCAACTAAAACTCTCAAGAATAACAAATAATAATAAAGTAATAGATGACATTCAAGAAAGATTAGACATAAGTGAAAGATTGTCAGCAAAGGAAGTTGAGAGGGCTACACAGGAAAAAGATTCTGCGTTATCTGAACTTGCAATCGCAAGATTCAAACTTAACAGCTACCTAAAAAAAGAAAACACCAA
>NZ_WPDC01000201.1:0-1190 GCF_035615595.1 Vibrio sp. R-1
CCTTAGGCGGGCGTTATATGCTATCGAGATCTATTGTCCCAAAAGCTTGAAGTCATATCAAAGTTCAATTGATCGCAGTTTAGCTCTATTGATTTTTCGATAACTTTTGATTCTTGTGGATTAGCAAAACTATCCGAAGTGTTAATAGCTTGTTGGAGGTCTTCTATGGTTACGCCCTCTTTGAGATATACAATATCTTGTCCTAAATATCGAGATTCATCCAATGAAAAAAGTTTGTTAATGTGGGATGTGGCTTTCAATGTCATCCATATATATTCCTTCTGTCCTGTATGTACAAAAGAGCACGACCAGTTGTAAACTTTTTTAAGTTCACTAAAAGCTAAGGGGCTTTTAACAAAATCACTATCTTTTAAGAAATTAATCACTTTAAGTGCAGGGAAGTGATTGGATTTCTTAGTTTGATTGTCACTTAATTTTGTTGTGGATGAGTTAAAGCCTACCATTGCTTTTAACTTATTCTCGATAGCTAATCTTAAAATAAATGGGATTGAATAGATTTTATAAACGCTTGGTTGGCAATTTAAGTCGACATGTTGTTCGTAAGTGTCTTGCAATAAATTTGCGCGTGCTAGGTTAAACAATGTATGGCTTGGTAAGAGTTCTTGTCCATAGTGTAATGAATTTTCAAAGAGCTTGAGCTGGGAGTATTTAGTTGAAAATTGTGTAATATCACTCGTTAATAGTTTGCAAAGTTGTTTAATGTCGTATTTGGTTGGTGTTATTCCTAAGATAGGTTCAAGCAATTGAGGTTCTTCTAGGGCTTTGAGTAATAACTCCCCTTGTTCAACAATTATTTTTAAGTGTTGTTGTGGCTTTTCTAGCAATGTCGTAGGGTTAGGGAAATGACCTGAGTATCCTTTATTGTTGTATAGTGGATTTGCTCTAATTGCACTAAGGTATTGTTCTAGATTCATTTTTGTGTCATCCCATAGTCTAAAGTTGCAACCTACCACGCATATAACAAGCAATTCAAGCAGATTCGCAACGCTTGGCACTTTGAGTTTGAATCAGCTTTAGTGTTTACGGCACAAGGGTTGAGGTAGGTGGTAGCGTTGCTCACTACTTAATTGGGCGTTATAAGCAAGTTGAAGTTTGGGCTCTATAGGAAAGTAAAAAATGGAAGTTGAATATTTTGTGAATCGCCCAATTACGCCAGAGCAGTTTGTGGA
>NZ_WPDC01000202.1:0-1188 GCF_035615595.1 Vibrio sp. R-1
TCTTACTTGACTGTCAGCGTTAGCTATAAATTCGTCTACGTTAGCTACTTCTAGTGATGGATGCTTACACATTGCATTTAGATCGGTATCAGTTGCTTCTTGATAAAATTGACTAAGCTCAAACACCATTCGAGCATTGTGAAAGCTCTTAAATTTAACATTATTATCTATAATAACAGATACTAGTTTTGTATCTAATGTAAAAATATCTTCAGTTGCTTTTACAAACGTATTTCCTGTTTGCATCTTGATAATTGGTATTTCATTTAAAGATAGGGCTTGTCTGCTGGAAAACTTCTGTACGTACACAGTTGTTTTACCATTTTCCACTAAACCAGTGAAGATTGCTTTAATCGGTTTTTCTTTAAATTTAGATAACTGTAATGCATGAAACGAGCTTGCATTAGCATTAATTGCATCAACCATCACTTTTGCTTCTGCAACATTCTCTAATACAAGGACTTCGTTAGAGTCAGGTTTCCAATCACCATTGAATTGAATTTCAGTATCAATTCCAGTCATGAACTCCTTGTATTGCTTATTGAATAATTTGCTTAGCTCATCCTGTAGAACACCTTGAACTCTTATTCTGTTTACTTCAACGGCACCATTATCATCTTTTATAAGTGCAAAAAAATTTTGATTTGACAATTAATTTCCCTCTATATCAAGGACAATGTATTCAGTCAGTTGAACAACAACTAGAGAATCACTAGTTCTGCGCAGTTCTTTTTTAGTAATAAGCACGTATGTAACACCTTCAGGTGTTCCTACTTTATAAAAGTGCCATCTCATAATCCCTAGTAATGGATTGAAATGGTAACTGTATCCTGTGCTAGTTATTAAAGCGAATATTACTAGAATTGGTGCCCATACTACCCAATTTAATGTTTTAAAACTTGCTGTAAATAGAGGTAGTATATATAACAAAAGAAACGACATGTTCTCTCTATCTGCAGCTTCAATTGATGAAACCTTAAAAGAAAATGATTCTAAATTATTTTTCGCGTATCTTAATACCAATAGGCAGACACCAACTAAAACTAGCGAAGATGCTATTGAAATCACTGCAAATAGTTTTTCATTAGCAAACCATGCAATCCAAGCATAGCTAAACCCGACTGGTGCTATTGCAGTGCATGTAAGCAATAATTTTGCTATCCAGCTAAGCATATGTTTGACTACCAA
>NZ_WPDC01000203.1:0-1186 GCF_035615595.1 Vibrio sp. R-1
GGTAATCCCCCCATTTTTAACTGCAGTTAAAAGTAGAGGCTAAGCGGCCATCAATGGTGGTTTTCCGCCATTTGCTTTGTGTGGCCGTTCATGATTGTAAAACCAAAGCCATTGCGTGGCATAGTCTTGAACTTCTTCAAGCGTATCAAATAAATGTTTGCTGACCCAACTGTATCTTATTGTTTTGTTGTGTCGCTCTATATACGCATTTTGTTGTGGTTTACCAGGTTGAATGTAATCAATTCGGATCCCCAGTTTTTTCGCCCACTCTGTAAATTCGTGGCTGATAAATTCGGGTCCATTGTCACAGCGGATTGCCATCGGTTTTGCGCGCCATTCAAGAAGCTGATTTAGCGTTCTTATGACCCGCATTGTTGGCAGTGAGAATCCTGCTTCAATCGCCAAACCTTCTCGTTTGAAGTCGTCGATGACGTTGAACAATCGATAATTTCTACCATCCGCGAGCTGGTCATGCATAAAATCAATAGACCAGACTTGATTCGGTTTTGTTGGTTCTTTCAGTGGTTCAGGGGCGTTTCGTTTTAGTCGTCGGCGCGGTTTAATGCGCAGATTAAGTGCTAACTCACAGTAAATCCGGTAAACTCGCTTGTGGTTCCAACCAAAGCCTTTCACGTTGCGCAGGTAATGAAAACACTGGCCAAACCCCCAATCCGTTTCTTTCTCAGTTAAATCAATCAGTAAATCTGCGATCTGCGCATTCTCATCGTCATTCACTGGCTGATATCGGTAACAGGTTTCGCTGATACAAAATGCCGCGCAGGCCATGCGGATAGTCACATTCCGATTGGCCACCGCGTGTTGCGCCATCGCTTTACGCTGCGACGGCTTCACCACTTTTTTGTCATCGCTTCCTGAATAATTTCGGCCTTTAAGCGCTCTTCGGCGTACATTTTTTTCAGCCGTGCATTTTCGGCTTCCAGCTCTTTTAAACGAGCCATCAACGACGCATCCATGCCGCCAAATTTGGCTCGCCATTTGTAAAAAGTAGCCGAACTCATGCCATGTTCACGGCACAGCTCAGGAACTGGCGTTCCCGCTTCAGCTTGTTTGAGGATCGCCATGATTTGACTGTCGGTAAATTTTGATGTTTTCATAAAGAATCTCCTGCGTTTATGGTACGAGAAAATTCTACTTTTGACGTCAATTAATTTATGGGGTGATTACC
>NZ_WPDC01000204.1:0-1185 GCF_035615595.1 Vibrio sp. R-1
AGAATCAGGTATTTAGCGGTGGATATAGTCAAATAGTACTGAAAAAACACTCAAAAAATTGTCGTTAAATCATCGATAAATCTCGCAAAAATACGCAATAAATCATGTTGAAATTATCTGTAAATCGACATTAAATCGACACAGTAATTTTCGTTGAAAATTACTGTGTCGATTTAATGTGTTGATAGGGAATATTTTAAAAAAAAGGATGTTGTTGCTATGCTTAGTTTTAACGAACGTGAACTGTTGATTATTAATTCTTATATACATAATGGCGATGTGGTTGACAGTGTTCAGCAGATCTTAAGTTTCAGCAATGGAGATTTGGTTGGTAATGTAAGTCAATTTTCTGGCCATTTACTTAGTAATCCTTCTTTGTATGAGGGCTTATATTGTTATGTGTTTGGTGAACAGGGTGGATATCAGTTTGAGTATAATGAAAGTGGGGTTTATAAGCTGTTGAAAGCTTTGTGCAAAAAGAATTGTTTTAAATTTGAATATGATGTGGATGATAGGTTCTTAAACTTTGCTTTCGCGTATTGCTCGTTGTGTGATTTAAATGATTACGCAGATGGTAAGTTTCCGTTCTTGGATATTGGTATTGAGCGCAGGTCCTATCGTGTGAATAGAGATAATTTTCAAGGTGGAAGTGTAGTTCTTAGTAAAAATGATAAGGTAAAGGCAGTTAATGTTTTTTTGTTATTGCTTGAATTTCACAAAGGTGGTTCTGGGGACATTCCATTCTCTCTAAATCATCGATGGCGGAATGTTGTTGCTGATTGTAAAATCATTAATTGGTTAAATAAAAATGAAGTTCTGTTGGATTGGGCTTATGATTACATTGCCAAAACGTTTCTTAATAAAACGTTGCCTAACTGGATGCAGATTGCTGATATTGAAAAAAATAAAGCTACAAGTAAGAAGAGAGAAATTATCATTAATTTTTTTGATGTTTTATCTCCAGCTGATCAAATGATTGTTTGGTTGAAAATGCGTAATGCTGGTACACAGCAAAAGCATAGAATTAAGTCAGGATTGGATAATTCAGATAGAAAGAAAATACAGATTCCAATGCGAATGGAAGTGAAAAATAAACTTAAGCGGTTATCCGAGCGTGATGATAAGTGTCTTTATGAAGTCATTGAAGAATTGATTGAGGGTGCTTATGAAAAACGATTTGGTCCT
>NZ_WPDC01000205.1:0-1181 GCF_035615595.1 Vibrio sp. R-1
TGTACTAATTCAGACCTGATCTGACAGTTACCCACTTTTCGACTTGGTGCCTGTCAGATTATATCTGGGCTAGATTCTTTTCAGCCCAGATTGATTTCCCATCCTCTAATGTTTCTATCGGCGTTCTGCCACAGCACATTTTTCCTTGATGAGTACGGTGATTGTTGTAGTAGTCCATCCATTCGTCCAGATCTTTCTGCAACTCTTCGATAGAACCATATAGTTTCTTTCTGAATGTCACTTGGTAGAACTCATTCAATATGGTCTTGTGGAAGCGCTCGCAGATACCATTTGTTTGTGGTGACATCGCTTTAGTTTTCGTGTGGTCGATATCATTAATAGCTAGGTAGAGCTGGTAATCGTGCTGTTCAACACGACCACAGTATTCAGTGCCTCGGTCAGTCAAGATTCGCAGCATTGGCAGTTCATGCGCCTCAAAGAACGGTAGAACCTTATCATTCAATATATCCGCTGCGGTGATTGGTGTTTTCGTTGTGTAGAGCTTGGCAAAGGCGACTTTACTGTAGGTATCAACGAAGGTTTGTTGATAGATGCGCCCAACACCTTTCAAGTTGCCAACATAGAATGTGTCTTGAGAGCCGAGATAACCTGGATGCGCTGTTTCTATCTCACCACAAGCCTCATCATCGTGCTTCTTACGCTCAAGAGCCGCAACTTGCTCGTCCGTTAGGATAATACCGTTCTCTGCGACCTGTTTCTCCAGTGCGATAAGACGTTTCTTGAAGTTCTCTAGGTCATTACGAAGCCAGATTGAGCGTACGCCACTTGGAGAGATAAACACTCCCAATTTACGTAATTCATTACTCGTTCTAACTTGTCCATGAGCTGGGAAGTCGATGGCGTATTTGATAACGGCTTGCTCAGTTTCACTATCAACACGGTTCTTCAAATTCGGTGCTCTTCGGCTACGGTTAATCAGAGCATCAATACCCCCGTCTCAACCAACTCTTGATAACGGTAGAAAGTATCTCTTGATACCCCCATAACCTTACAGGCTCTAGATACATTACCGAGTTCTTCTGCAAGATTGAGAAGGCCCGCTTTGTGTTTGATAATTGGATTGCTAGTATGAAGCATGAGAGTTACCTCTTTTTGTCTTTGATTAGTGATTAAGCACCTTTAATCAAAGTGGGTAACTCTCTTCTTTTCAAATTGAAGTG
>NZ_WPDC01000206.1:0-1163 GCF_035615595.1 Vibrio sp. R-1
GATTCAAGAAAAAGCTTCTCGGTAACCAAATAGAACGCTGTATAAAAGCAAGCGATCGACTTAAATTTCTAAAGCACAACCTAGATAGAGCTATTCCAGTAACAAATTACATACTGGACAGACCGATATTGACACAGAAGGCAGAAGCACAACAAAGTTATAGAGTTGCTTTTATCGAATATATCAACTGGTTTGAAAAGAGCAGCCCTGATTGGTCAGTCTACCAAAACCTTTTAGCTATTAAGAGTATACCAACACTATTTGAATCTTATTCCTACTTTCGAATTGGTGAGTCGCTAAATAATATTCTCCACCCAGAAAAAGATCATGGAACATTTAGTACTTTCATGCATGATATAAATGGCAACGAAATTACTTTAGTGCGGGCACCTATATATTGGATGCCAAAACACTCTCGTTCGAATGAAAGTTCATATATCAACTCAGAGGGTAAAGTTTTAAGAAAAGGGAAAGTTGAGACACGTTCAAATAATCATAAATATTCACATAGATGTCCTGATGTCGTTATTGAAGTAAGAATAGAGAATGAATTTTCTCAGTTAATAGTATTAGACGCTAAATACACGTATCCAGATATGGCATTTTCTAAATATTTACCTGAATGCACAATGAAATATGTACATGGGATACATAATAGGGCAAACAATGGGAGTTTGGTCTGCTCAATGACTATCTTGCACCCAATAGGTGACACTGATGAGTCTTTGAATAGCTTCCATGCGTTTGACTACAGCATAGAAGGTGGTATGCCTGTAGTTCCATCCTTACAAGCACTTGGGATTAAATTAGCTATAACACATGATTCAGATCACTTAACACAGACTTTGAAGCTCCTATTAAAGCAAGCAGGAGTTAGTATTCCTGAGAATATTCAGGTGCATTGTTTATCACCATGTAATTAATCTATAAAATGAGCAAGTAGAAAGTTCTGTATTATTGATTGAGTGTGTAGTTTTAGTGTATTGGGTTTATGTATTGACAGTATAATAATTTAAAGAAAATAATTCATAAAGTTAGTGTTCTGACTTTTTACCTCAATGTAGTAAAAGTCACCGATGGAGATATGAATGTAAAATTTTCGAACCAGAGTTCAAGAAATCTTTGGGGCTAAATTGGGGCTTTTTGAAAGGTTGATACGGTTT
>NZ_WPDC01000207.1:0-1163 GCF_035615595.1 Vibrio sp. R-1
CATGCAATTGGTCCATACCGAGACACTGCTAAATGTTAGTAGATAAGCTAAGCCAAGCACGGTGCCAGGCACACTCAGTGGCAGTAAACTTAATAGGCGCAATCCCGTTTTGAGTGGTGGCCAAATCGCAGCGCGCTGTGCCAGATAGGCCACGATAAAGCAAAAGAGACTACCGCAAAGAGCAACACTGAAGGCAAATTGTAGCGAGTTAAGATACGGCTGCCAGCTATAGCCTAAGGCGGCGAAGCGATAGTTGTCTAAGGTTAACGTAAAGTCATAGGGCCAATAGTTAATGAATGAGCCCCAAACTACCACGCCAATCACACTAACAATGACCAGTGTCGGCAGCCAGCACAGCAAGGTAAATAGGCTATCGCGCAGCAACGATTTTTCCGGTAGGGCTGAATCAAAAACGCCAGAGAGACGTGCTTGTTTTTTCCGCGCCCAGTTGTCCACGATGAAGGCCAGTAACATAGGAAGCAGCAGCAATAAACTCAGCGCAGCACCCATGGGGAAATTGTGTAGCCCGATGATTTGTTGATAAATTTCGGTCGCCAGCAGGTTGTATTGGCCCGCCAGGACTTTAGCAATCCCGAAGTCGGTCATCGTTAGCGTGAATACAACAAAACAGGCACTGATGATCCCATACAAGCTGTTAGGCAGGGTGATGGTAAAAAATTGACGTCCGTTACCAGCGCCGAGCATTTCTGCGGCTTGATACAGCCGAGGATCAATGGCTCGCAGAGTGGTGCACAGCAGTAATACCGCGTGAGGAAGGGTAAATAAGACCCCACCCAGCGTTACGCCGAGTGGCCCATAAAGCGGAATATCGATGTAGTCACTGAATACACCCTGACCACCAAACAGGTACATTAATCCTAAGCACGGCAAAATCGATGGGACACACAGCGGTAGCTGTAAACTTAATTGCAGCAAAGTGCGACCAGCGAGACGCGTTTTCGTTAGCCCATAGGCAATCAAGTACGCAAGGGTGACGCTGAGTAGCGTGACCAATGCACTGATCGCTAAGGAGTGTTCTAGTGCCGATACTAGGCCGGGAGTATGCAGTAGCTGCAGCAGGTTGGTGATGCCATTAAATTGCCCGTTACTGTCTTGTAGGCTGTAACGCAGTAACGTCACGATCGGCAGTAAAATACCACCCA
>NZ_WPDC01000208.1:0-1161 GCF_035615595.1 Vibrio sp. R-1
AGGTATATGCGGATATATTAGATTTTGGTGAAGTATGGCAAACGAACAGTATAAAGATCAAAAAAAACCACTTGCATATAGTAAAGGTGAAATAGAAAGAGCTGCAGATAGCATAAGACATGGGGTTCAAGGTGATGAACGAAACGTTGCTATATCAAAAATCCAAAATTTCCGAGAGTTTCACCTTTACCCGTTGATGTTACTTAAGAATCACCTAGTTAGAACTGCTAATAAGGTTAATAAGAAAATAATTGTAGCTAGACGTTTGAAACGCTTACCTACAATTATCAATAAGCTTGAAAGGCCTACGCTAGATGGTCAAGGTGCTAATAGTATTCGAATTACAAGTATGCAAGACATTGCTGGTTGTAGGGCAATAGTTAAAAATACTAAGCAGCTTTTTGAACTTAAAAAACGGCTTGAAAGTAGCCGTTCAGTACACAAAATTATTCGAACTCGTGATTATCTAGTGCAGCCAAAAGAAAGTGGTTATGGTGGTTTGCACCTTATATACAGTTGCTACGAAGGGCAAGAAGAACATCATACGTGGAACAAAGCAAAAGTAGAAATACAGCTAAGAACAGAGCTACAACATTCTTGGGCAACAAGTTTAGAAATCATTGATACTCTTACGGGAATTGAATTGAAAACTAGCCACGATGGACATGAAAAGTGGCGGCGCTATTTTTCTTTGGCTGGACAATTGGTTGCTCATCATGAACAGCTATGCACCATTACACAAGATGAGCTAGAAAAATTATGCCTTGAACTCAAACAACTTGAGACTGAGTTACATGTACTGACTAAGCTCGCTCAATACTCATTAGCAATCAACTTTACAACAGGAACGCAAGTACCAAAGAAAGCGTTAAATAGTAACTGTATGTTTTTGGTTGAAATGATGCGAGATGGTCACAAACATCCTTATGAAAATGAAGCAAAAAAAGTTATGAAAATGAAAGTTTCCATAACAAGATTTAGTTCAAAACAAAGTGACACTGCATTGAAAGCTCTGAATGAGTCTGAGCTTAATGAAAGTGTCGTATTGTCTGTATTGTTATCAGCTCCTGATATACGTATGTTAAAAAAAGCATACCCAAATTATTTTGGTTCAACGCATCAGTTTGGTAATTTTATCAAGTCCTACATCAGTAATATCCC
>NZ_WPDC01000209.1:0-1158 GCF_035615595.1 Vibrio sp. R-1
GCGGATAGCATTGGCAAGTTGTTTGCGATTCATAGTGTTACTCATTTCAATAAAGGAGGTTGAACGGAGTGCGCTCAACAAAAATAAAAAGCAGAAAGAAGCGAGCCGGAGCTCGCTTCAAAATCAGGATTACAGCTTAGCCGCGATCATCGCTTCCAGTTTGCCTTGGTCAACCGCGAAGTTACGGATGCCTTCAGCCAGTTTTTCAACGGCCATAGGGTCTAGGTTGTGTTCCCACAGGAATTCGCTGTGCGTCATTGGCGCAGGGCGAGCTTTAGAGCCTTTTGAGTCAACCAGTTTTGCAACCAATTCGCCTTCAGCCGCTTCAAGCTCAGCCAGTAGCGAAGGTGCGATAGTCAGGCGGTCACAGCCAGCCAGTTCTAGGATCTCGCCGATGTTACGGAAGCTTGCGCCCATCACAACCGTTTTGTAGCCGTGCTCTTTGTAGTAGTTGTAGATCTTGGTCACTGACAGTACGCCTGGATCTTCGCTTGCTGCGAAATCACGACCTTCTTTAGCTTTGTACCAGTCCATGATACGGCCAACGAATGGAGAGATCAGGAACACACCTGCTTCAGCACACGCACGCGCTTGTGCGAAAGAGAACAGCAGAGTCAGGTTACAGTTGATGCCTTCTTTCTCAAGAATTTCCGCCGCGCGGATACCTTCCCAAGTAGAAGCCAGTTTGATCAGGATACGATCGTTGCTGATGCCCGCATCGTTGTACATTTTTACTAGCTGACGTGCTTTCGCTACGCTGCGCTCGGTGTCGTAAGAAAGACGCGCGTCAACTTCAGTCGAAATACGACCCGGAATGGTTTTTAGGATTTCTTTACCGATGTTGACCGCCAGCATGTCACAAGTGTCTTGTACTTGTTGTGCTTTGTCGTTGCTTTGAGTTTTTGCGTAGGCGATAGCTTGATCAATCAGAGGTGCGTATTCAGCAATCTGCGCAGCTTTTAGAATCAGAGAAGGGTTAGTGGTTGCGTCTTCTGGCTGGTATTTTTTGATCGCATCAATTTCACCAGTGTCGGCCACGACTGTGGTCAGTTTACGAAGTTGCGCTAATTTATTGCTCATTTCGATCGTCCTATTTCGTTGGGCTTATCTGCCGATGAGGGTCAGATAGGGCAAGCAGTTGAATGACTCAATCACTTT
>NZ_WPDC01000210.1:0-1144 GCF_035615595.1 Vibrio sp. R-1
GCCGATTTTAAATCTTTGCTGCTTAAGCGCGCATCACAATCATTGTTGTTGAGTGATAAAAGCAAATTTAATCGTGCGGGGGAAATTCGGATTGGTTCGCTGGCAGACGTCACGCAAGTCATAAGTGACACTTAGTGTGTAATTTTATGTTTACGCTTTGCTGCCATTAGTCAAGCACTATTGTGTGTGGTATTGATTGTTCTGTATGCTCAAGTTCAAAAAAATGAGAAATATATTTCGCCTAAAAAATAAACGATGAGTTCTATTTATAGCGCTTTATTGTAATACATTATGTGTTATCAAAACATCGTATGAAATAAAATGACGGAATATTGTCAGCATTACGTTCCACATCAAATGTATGCTTATTCACCTCGTTTTACATCGAATTTTCGTTATGGTATACCTTCCCTAGCATCTGCGGGATGTTATTTAAAATGCCCTTATATAAAACGAAGATAATTATAAATGTTAAACAACGTTCTCTTTAAATATAAATATAGAGAAATGGAGTTCGGAGTCATCGCGCAACCAATAATTGAAAATAGGACTAAGAAAGTCAGTTCTTTTGAATTACTTTCACGAAGTATCGCCATTGATTGCGTGGACAGCTTCTTCGGAACCCTTTCGGCCTCTGATGTGACAAAAGTTAGCTGCATTCAAATGAACCAGATTGCTGATCTTTTATCGGTCAGTAATAAAGGTGATAACCTGCGTGTACATGTGAATATTCATTACAAAACGCTATTTAATGCCGATTTTATAAAGTTGGCTAAAAAAATAAAATGGGTTAAATTTGCCTTTGAGATTAATGGTTTTGAATGTGATGCAGAACAGCTAATTAAATTAAAAAACGCCTTTAAAATAATTCAATCTTTTGGTCATGAAATATGGTTGGATGATCACGGCGTCAATAATGCGACAGTCAGCTTGTTACTGGACTTACCTTGGGATGGGGTCAAGATCGATAAAGAGATTGTCTGGCGCAGTTCGCAAGAGCAACTCTGCGCCTTAGTGCATTGCTGCAAATGTTATGCAGGCAAAGTGACGCTAGAAGGGGTGGAGGATGAGTATCTGCAAGACTTGTCGGTGTATGCAGGATCAGATTTTAGCCAAGGCTTTAATTGGCGCTTGTTAAATAAGG
>NZ_WPDC01000211.1:0-1125 GCF_035615595.1 Vibrio sp. R-1
CCGGTATACAAACCGTAGAGTTTCAGAGCGTCTTGGGTTGACCAGCCTAAACCACCATTGATTGTTTTATCAGTGAGATACAGAACCAAGATGGCTCGCATCGCATAGTAGGAAAAACGCTCCCACAGTTCAGTACTGAACAGAAGGAACAGTCCTTTGGGATGACCCAAGAAAGTTGATTGTTGTGTGTTGTTCATCACTTACCTTTATATTGTTCTTTATAAGCACCCGCTAATTTTTATATACACTTTAGTGATTTCATCTGCAATCTAAAACATTTCAGACACAATTGGTTGTAACGCTAACTTGTTGTATCTTCAGCGGCTATTGCAATAGGTTGTGGTGCCATTAGTGCTTTTCGAACATATAAAAACAATGTTAAACATTAAAACTGTGGATTTTTATAGTTTTTTTATCTAATTATTCAGGTCATGTTTAGACGATCCGTTTAAATGTCAGCTAAAGTGCGATGTTGACTAAATGTGATCTGGATTAACATGTGTGGTGTAGAGCATATTCTGCTAGCAGCTGCTGCTGACGCAGTGGTTCTTCTTTGAAGAATGCACCACGCTCACTCATTACAGCAATAATATTCATGCTTGATCCTCACGTATAGAACGTTTTTGTCAAGATATTAGGGTACACGTTGACTCAGTGATGAATTGACTCCATCACGATGAGTTAAAAATAAATTAACCTGGTCAGTATATTTTGATGCTGTGTACGCATTTTCATATGCCGGTTTTTATTTTGCTCGCTCAGCGTTATGGCTGGTCGATTTTATTTATAAACAAGCCATGTCCGAACGAGGAAATAAAACCGTTATCAAACTCGTGTGTTCTTGATTTTATGAACGCCGTTAATATACGCCGCCAAGTGTGTACTGCCCAGAGGGGCGGTTGTGAGAGGGTGTGTCTGATATTTCACTATAACCTATTGCAGTTACAATTATGCGCGCATCATGCTTGATAGTGAATAATTATCAGTGGGTTGCGCCATAATTACGTGTGAGTCACAAAATGAAAGTTATTACATTTGAAAAATAAATGCGGTTATTAGTCATGTTTTGCAATCTTATTATTCTCTGCTGTTTTTACGCTAGCTGTGAATTGTGTCACAGATTTT
>NZ_WPDC01000212.1:0-1122 GCF_035615595.1 Vibrio sp. R-1
ACAACGTGATCGGGACTGCAATAAAGATTATTTTTTTGATGATCGCAATGGCTTGCTGATCCACTTTATCTTTTGGGTAAGTGGCTAAAATTTGCCAGTCGCCACTGTGCGATTTAGATGTGGTTAACAGAGCATTAGGGTCGGGAATAGCGTCTTGCCCTAAAATATTGTGCCCGTGACGGTCAATAATATAGAGCTGGCCACCAAAGTTGGTTTGTTCTTTTTGGATAGTTTCAGAGAGCTTTTTCAGCGAAATATCGAGTGTCACCACTCCGCGAAACTGATCATCAACATAGTAGGGTTTGGACAACGTTACCATACTGACGTCCGTCACAGGGTCAGTGTAAGGATCTGACCATTCGACAATATTTGGCCCTCGATACTTCACGCCAGCATACCAAGGCTCGTGAAAATAGTCTGGTGCCTGTGGGTGGTTGTAGTCCTCTAAAGACTCATAGCCGGCGTGATTGGCATTGTAAAAAATGGAGGATTTATATTGATCGCGGTCTAGAGCAAAAGGTTCTGGCCAGATCCCGCCACTGATAATAAACGTATTATTGTTTAATGATGTCAGCAGGGTATGGGTAATCTGGCTCAGAAGTGTTTTGGCCGGATATTCTGCGGCAAAATCGGCTAACGTGTTGATGGTTGGTAGTAGGCTGTCTAAATCTTGGTTAATCTGCAACGAAACGGTATCAGCTTTATTGGTGATAGTTTCTTTCGCGTGTGAGTAGAGTGGGGTTGTAATAAAAAAATAAAAGCCAATCGCAATAATACCGAGAAACAGCAAGGTATAGACGACAAAGAGTGTGATGACCTTTTTTCTGATAGTGTTGATTCCAAGCATCACGTTCCCTCGCGCAAACTTGCTCGCTTTCAGTATAAACATTAAGCAATGATATTAAAGAGCATAGAAAGCTTTTCTCATTGTGACGAGATGATTTATTCCATGATGCGGCGCAGACATCAACTGTTTAATATCGTTACATACAGAGATGTAGAAAAATGCTTAAGTATCAATAGCCTGTATTTTTTGATTTCTGTATATCTTGCACAGGATAATCATATGAAAGTCATTGCAATCCCAGGAAAAGTGCCTGCAACAAAAACGTGGATCCGTGA
>NZ_WPDC01000213.1:0-1121 GCF_035615595.1 Vibrio sp. R-1
CATTGGTGCGGGTGGTGCGGGCTTGCGTGCCGCAATTGCCGCAGCCGAAGCCAACCCTAATCTGAAGATCGCGTTGGTATCCAAGGTATACCCTATGCGCAGTCACACCGTTGCAGCCGAAGGTGGCTCCGCAGCGGTAGCACTGGATCATGACAGCTACGACAACCACTTCAACGATACCGTATCCGGTGGTGATTGGCTGTGTGAACAAGACGTAGTCGAATACTTCGTTAAACACTCACCGATTGAGATGACCCAACTGGAGCAGTGGGGTTGTCCGTGGAGCCGTCGTCCGGATGGTTCTGTAAACGTACGTCGCTTCGGCGGTATGAAAATTGAGCGTACTTGGTTTGCTGCGGATAAGTCCGGCTTCCATATGCTGCATACCCTGTTCCAGACGTCTATCCAATATCCACAAATCCAGCGCTTTGACGAGCACTTCGTACTGGACCTGCTGGTAGACAATGGCGAAGCCCGTGGTCTGGTCGCAATGAACATGATGGAAGGTACACTGGTTCAGATCCGCGCCAACAGCGTGATCCTGGCTACCGGTGGTGCCGGCCGTGTTTACCGTTACAACACCAACGGCGGTATCGTAACTGGTGATGGTATGGCGATGGCTTACCGTCATGGCGTACCTCTGCGTGACATGGAATTCGTTCAGTACCACCCAACCGGTCTGCCGGGCTCAGGTATCCTGATGACCGAAGGCTGCCGTGGTGAAGGTGGTATTCTGGTGAACAAAGACGGCTACCGTTACCTGCAAGACTACGGTCTGGGACCAGAAACCCCAGTCGGTCAGCCGAAGAACAAGTACATGGAACTGGGTCCACGTGACAAAGTTTCTCAGGCGTTCTGGCACGAGTGGCGCGCAGGCCGCACCATCTCTACTCCTCTGGGCGATGCGGTACATCTGGACCTGCGTCACCTGGGTGCTAAGTACCTCAACGAGCGTCTGCCGTTCATCTGTGAACTGGCGAAAGCTTACGTGGGCGTGGATCCGGTTAAAGAGCCAATCCCAGTACGTCCAGCCGTACACTACACCATGGGTGGTATCGAAACCGATAACCAGTGCGAAACCCGCATCAAGGGTCTGTTCGCCGTAGGTGAGTGTTCTTCTG
>NZ_WPDC01000214.1:0-1117 GCF_035615595.1 Vibrio sp. R-1
CCATTGTTCGTTGACCAAGGTCCGCGCCAGCATCTGGGCGCAGGCCTGATCCGGAGCGGTGCACAGCACCAGCCGGGCAGAAACCGCCGCAGTTACGGAATTCATCACATCAGGCTCTCACGTGGATAAAACATATACCGGCGTACTATACCTGAAATAGGCTACAAATAAACATCCGATAACGTTGATTAGAGTCTATAAAACCCTTGATTTACAAGCATTGTGGCTATCTTTATCGTCTGCTTACATCTACTCAAAACTACCGAAATTTACTCGCATATGTGTATAGTATTGTGCATAGAATAGAACCTGTACGTGAAAACTATACACATGTTGCTTTCAGACCTTGCCATTAGACGTTCCAAACCAAAAGCAAAGCCATATACGCTCAACGATGGAAACGGGCTTTCGTTACTCATTGAGCCGAATGGCTCTAAAGGGTGGCGCTTACGCTATAGATTTGCAGGAAAACCCAAAATGTTGTCACTGGGAGTATACCCTGATGTATCTCTTTCTGATGCTAGAACTGCAAGAGATGAGGCTAAAAGACTCATCGCGAATGGTATAAACCCTAGTGAGGTCAGAAAAGCCCAAAAGCGTGAGCTAGAAAGTAAATGTTGCAATACCTTTGAGAACATAACCCGTGAATGGTACGAGAAACGGCGGGACAGATGGTCTGTGTTATACGCAAAGGAAATGCTAGACACATTTGAGAGGGATGTTTTCCCATACATTGGCAGTAGACCTATATCAGAGATTAAGCCGATGGAGCTACTCGCAGTTCTTTCCATCCTTAATGATCGCGGGGCAACAGAAAAATTACGCAAGGTGCGTCAGCGATGTGGTGAAGTATTTAGGTACGCAATAATCACCGGACGAGCCGAATACAATCCTGCTCCAGACCTAGCAAGCGCATTTGCACCACACAAAAAAGAGCATTATGCGTATCTGGCTGCGGGTGAGTTGCCGGAGTTTTTCCGTATCTTTAAAACGTATACAGGGAGTCAAATCGTCAAACTGGCGATGCGGTTATTAATATTGACAGGAGTGAGACCAGGCGAATTACGGCAAGCGGAGTGGCACGAAATCGATTTTGATAATCGCCTGTGGGAGATTC
>NZ_WPDC01000215.1:0-1109 GCF_035615595.1 Vibrio sp. R-1
AACTCTAACTGCAGCTATCTGTACTGTACTTGCAAAAGTATACGGCGGTAAAGCTCGTGACTTCGCGTCAATCGACAACGCACCAGAAGAGCGTGAGCGTGGTATTACAATCAATACTTCTCACGTAGAGTACGATACTCCAAACCGTCACTACGCACACGTAGACTGTCCAGGACACGCGGATTATGTTAAGAACATGATCACCGGTGCAGCACAGATGGACGGCGGTATCCTAGTTGTAGCGGCAACTGACGGTCCAATGCCACAAACTCGTGAGCACATCCTGCTGGGTCGCCAGGTAGGTATTCCTTACATCATCGTATTCATGAACAAGTGTGACATGGTTGACGATGAAGAGCTTCTAGAGCTGGTAGAGATGGAAGTTCGTGAGCTGCTGTCTGAGTACGATTTCCCAGGTGATGACCTGCCTGTAATCCAAGGTTCAGCACTAGGCGCGCTAAACGGCGAAGCACAGTGGGAAGCGAAGATTGTTGAGCTAGCAGAAGCACTGGATACATACATTCCAGAGCCAGAGCGTGCAGTAGACATGGCATTCCTGATGCCAATCGAAGACGTATTCTCAATCCAAGGTCGTGGTACAGTAGTAACTGGCCGTATCGAGCGTGGCATCCTGAAAGTGGGTGACGAAGTAGCGATCGTTGGTATCAAAGAGACAGTAAAAACGACCTGTACAGGTGTAGAGATGTTCCGTAAGCTGCTTGACGAAGGTCGTGCAGGTGAGAACGTAGGTGCACTACTACGTGGTACTAAGCGTGAAGAAGTAGAGCGTGGTCAAGTACTGGCGAAGCCAGGTTCAATCACACCACACACTAAGTTCGAATCAGAAGTATACGTACTGTCAAAAGACGAAGGTGGCCGTCATACTCCATTCTTCAAAGGTTACCGTCCACAGTTCTACTTCCGTACAACTGACGTAACAGGCAGCATCGAGCTACCAGAAGGCGTAGAAATGGTAATGCCAGGCGACAACGTGAAGATGGTTGTAGACCTGATTGCACCAATCGCGATGGACGAAGGTCTACGCTTCGCTATCCGTGAAGGTGGCCGTACTGTAGGTGCTGGTGTTGTAGCTAAGATCATCGCTTAAT
>NZ_WPDC01000216.1:0-1103 GCF_035615595.1 Vibrio sp. R-1
AGCGCATGTTTTCGTTTATTCTGTTTTCTATAAACTCGATTTCACATAATAACTTATGACTAATCTCTTCGTTTAAGACTCGTATATGCGATTTAACATTTTCTATTTTCTCGAAGTATTCATTTTGGAGTTTGAGATCTCTCTGAATGCTGCTTAACTCCATAAGTCTTTCTAATAAATAAACAGAGTCTTCATTCGAATTTACAATATCTAGTAATTTTCTATTGATCGCGTCTAATTCATGTGTTGTTTCAGAAATACTTTCAGCAAGTGTTTTCTTTTCTTCTTGCAGTTGCTGCCTAATGATTTTCACAATACCATTGTGAAAATCATTAACTTTACTTAGTTTGTCACTATTTACCTCAGGGAAAAACTCAA
Source organism: Vibrio sp. R-1 (assembly GCF_035615595.1). Taxonomy (NCBI): domain Bacteria; kingdom Pseudomonadati; phylum Pseudomonadota; class Gammaproteobacteria; order Vibrionales; family Vibrionaceae; genus Vibrio; species Vibrio sp. R-1. The sequence continues at coordinate 379 of NZ_WPDC01000216.1, forward strand.
TGATAGAATTGAAGCTATTCCTACTGATGTTTGAGTTACCTGCTAGGTTAGATTCTACTCTGCTTAACTTAGAGTTTAGCTCATACTGTAGCTGGACTAAGCGATCTTTATCTTCTTTTAACGATAAGCTTTTATTATTGATGATGCGCTGTATGTCGGAAACATTTCCGCTTAGTGTTTTTTTAATATTGCAGATTTCATTTTCTAATGCTATTAATTCCTCTGAGTTTTTAATGGATTGGCGTTTGGTTATTTTCTTTATCGCACCTACATTAAATGTCCCATTTATATCATTTTTCGTCTTTGTCTCTTTGTCCTTCTGTATTTCTAAGGCTTCGATTGTCCAGTACTTGTCGAATATTTGAAGAATACGCTTTCTTATTGATGTCCAATTTTCTTTGCTTGCTATATTGAGTGGACGTTTGTCGCTGTAATTATCTCTTTGATAAATTCGCGAAAATCCACTTACGCACTCTCTAAATGATATGTTTTCCCTTTCAGGGAAGTATCTCTCCTGTAGTAATTTTGTAAATTCCTTTAGTGAGATGTTTTCTTGTGATTCACAATTAAAGACAATGTTTATATCTTTAGTGTCTCTTATAAATGTATATGTTTTTTCGAATTCAAATGTGACGATGACTTTGAAATCCCCTATATTTCTTATTACATCATCACATTTGTTTGGAAAATCTGTTCCGCCAAATGCAAAGTCAATAAGCATTAAT
>NZ_WPDC01000217.1:0-1090 GCF_035615595.1 Vibrio sp. R-1
GGCTGGATCAGTTCTATTTTGGGGTCAAAGGGATGGAGCAGTACGGTTATCGTGCTCAGGCGGTGGAGCTGGCGAATAAGCTGTTCCGTAATGCCAATGGCCTGACGCAAGATGGCCCGATCCGTGAGAACTACAACCCAGAAACCGGCGCTCAGCAAGGCGCACCGAACTTCTCTTGGAGCTCAGCGCACTTGTATATGCTGTATCACGGCTTTTTCAGTGCGGATAAAAAGTCGTAACGATAACGCTAAACAGTAAATAAAAGGCCGGTTGCTTGTGCATCCGGCCTTTTTATTTATCTGCCGGTACGTATGGATTTGTTTTGCGTTTTAATAGTTGAGGTTAGGATTATTGCAAAACGTAAGTTTTATGAGTTTAAATATATTTATTGTGGATGATATTTTTCCGCGTTAGCTCTCGGTTATTTTTTATTTCCTTTATTTTCAATATGTTTAGTGATGGTGTCTCTTTGCCTTATACCGGTAGATATTTTACCTAAATACCTGCTTACAAGGGGACACCGCAATTAATCACTTTTAAGCCAAGATTGTCATGCATCTTTTTTGTCCATTGGATATCAGTGCGGAGCAATATTTCCGTGCGCGATATAAAAGCCGGCACTTTAAGTCGGATAAAATAATCAAGAGAATGACAACATGGCTAGTCTGGTATGCAAGAAGCACGTAATATGCGCGCTATTAAATGCGGTGGGCATACTTTCACTCCCACATGCACACGCTGCGTCGATAAATAATAATTCAGATTTACTGGCACAATATCGACAGCAAGGGATCGTGGATATTGGTGGCCAATTGGGGGCGTCGGTTGTCGCCATGACGCCATCGGGGCAATTTGCGGTGGGGGGAATGACTTTATCGCAAGGTTCACAAGCGTTTTTATGGAGTGCGACACAGGGAATTTCCTTATTACCGGTTCCCTATGCATTACGCGGTGGGATCAGTCGAGCGTCAGCCATCAGTAATGATGGGCAATATATCGTGGGTTTTGTCGATTATAATCCGTCGACTACCTCCGGGTCGGTCAGCCAAGCCGTCATGTGGCTCGGCCCACACCAAGTCAGTGTTTTACC
>NZ_WPDC01000218.1:0-1081 GCF_035615595.1 Vibrio sp. R-1
TTGAGACGTTTGTTAGGGCGCAAATTCTTTAAAGTTGACCCAAAGGACCAATTGAGCCAATATGTATAGACCATATGAACCAAAAGGATCACTATTATGGCTAATACTACACTCAAAAGCTTTAAGCCTAAGCCATCTTACCAACCTAACTTTTGGTATACACTTGGCATTGAAGATGAAGACACATCAAAGAATACCGCTATACATCAAGGTTTTAAGCCCATTGTCTATCGCAATATTGTTGAGAAAGCCAAATTGTCTCAGAGCGAGTTTCATAACGTTACTCTTATCCCAATAAGCACAATAAAGCGTAGACTCAAGAATGAAGAGCGGTTCAGCACTCAAGAGAGTGATGTTATGTATCGCCTTGCCATGCTTATCAAACTTGCCACTGACCTTTTTGGTAATGAACAGCGCGCATTAGAATGGATGCGTGAGAATGTCTATGGTCTTAACGGAAAGCGTCCACTAGATATGATTGCAACAACTGTCGACTTCGAAACCGTTAAAGATCTCATTGGTCGTGTTGAGCATGGAGTCTTCTCTTAATGAAGATGTACAGGCTCACTCAGAAGAAATTTGCAGACACGCCTTTTAATCCCATGGGAGCAAAGCTATTCGGAGGACGATGGAATTCAAAAGGGATTGAAGCGCTTTATTTTGCTGAGTCGGAATCGTTGTGTGTTCTTGAGGTGTTTGTTCACATAAACAACGACCCGGAACTCATTCATAAATATGACCTTTATCGAATTGATGTGCCTGATGAGCTGATTGTGCAACTAGAAAATGAGGATCTCCCAAACAACTGGAGGGCAATACCCGCCAGTGAACAAACCCAAGAGATTGGAGACCAGTTTTTAAAGGCAGAAAACCCTGAATTTGCAGCACTTCAAGTTCCATCAACGATCTCCCCCAGAGACCGCAACTATGTCGTTAATCCAAATCATCCACTTATGCCCGAGATATTTAACAAAGCCGAGAAACTGGATTTCAGCTTTGATCAACGGATCTTCAAGTAGAAGATTTGAGCCCTAACGCCCGCCTAAGGGGCTGACAACGCATAACGCTAAACTCAAACACA
>NZ_WPDC01000219.1:0-1073 GCF_035615595.1 Vibrio sp. R-1
ATCTTTCAGACCTTTTACTTCACGTAATCGGATTTGGCTGAATTTTTAGCCGCCCCGCTCGTTAGAGCGGGGCGTTCTTTTATCTGCGTTTTGCCGCTTTTTTCCCCACAACGTCGCCCCTTGTTACCGTTTTTCCCGCTGCGGGTTACTCTTTTTCCCGTTGATGCTGGCTTTTTTTCTCACACTGCGTCGTTTTTGTGAGCGCGGTCGCCGATTTTATCGCCTAAGAATTAGAGTAATTACTTTAAAATGTTTCTAAGTGCGATATAATCATTTCGCTCTTCTTGTTTATCTTATTTTTTGTCTGTGTGATGGCGGCGTTGTCACCAGACTCACATTTTTGCTTACGTATTTTTTTCGGGCCGGCTTTTGCCGGCCTTTTTGTTGCCTGTCTACCCGCTGCCCACCTTCTCCAGCAATTTGTTGTAAAGCTACAGCTTGCCCACACTTATTTCTCGATGAAAAATCAAATTGCGCTGTTGCGCTGTTGCGCTGTTGCGCGTGCTGCTGCACAAGCGCCTCACAAGCATAGTGCGGCATGGGTTTGCTAAGAGAGATTCGCACCACCGGTTGTGAATACGAAGAGGTGTGGCCGTGAGCAGGGAAAAGGACAGAGAAGCAGAACAGGGAAACAGAATTGGTCGGGCGCATTCGGTTATGCGCCAAACATAACACTGTCGTGTTAGATCGCGGCAGGATCTGACTTATCGTTGCTAAATCGGGCTTTTATCAGACAAGTTGCTATGAAGTAATGTGCGTATTCGTGAGGGGAATCAAGAGTGCAGCGCAAACTTATGTATGATGGCGCGATCTTACACAAAGATCTTGCGAAACCGCGCAGGATCGAAGATCCTTAACGGCATAACAATAAAAACCTCCTATTTCTCTCCCGTTGCCCCACCGTACGGTGGGGACTTATTTCCCTTTTCGCGACCCATCTCGCTTCGACCTAGCATAACGTGACAGGCAACGAGTCGATCACCGAACTTTATTCTGCGTCGCTATCGTCCGCATCCAGTTCAGCCTGATTCAGGGCATCAATCTCGGTGGTAAACCAGGTATCCAGCTTCTGG
>NZ_WPDC01000220.1:0-1068 GCF_035615595.1 Vibrio sp. R-1
CCTTAGGCGGGCGTTATTTTGCTTATTCAAATTATGGAGGATAGCGGTAAGTGTTATATGCCAAAGCTTTAAGTATTGGAGACAAAATTGGTTTTTTCTCACCATCTTCACCGGCTACAGCTTTTGCTCCAAATCGATTTCAAAGAGCAAAAGCTTACCTTAAGGCTCAGGGATTTGAGTTAGTTGAAGGTTCGCTTACGGGAAAATCTGATTATTACCGCTCAGGCTCGATTCGAGAGCGTGCTGAAGAGTTGAATCAACTTATTCGGGATCCGAATGTCCGTTGCATCATGTCTACTATTGGAGGCAGTAATAGCAATTCACTGTTGCCTTATATTGATTATGAAGCCTTAAGAAACGATCCAAAGATCATCATTGGTTATTCAGATGTCACAGCTTTATTGCTCGGGATCTATGCTCAAACAGGACTCATCACATTTTATGGCCCAGCCTTAGTCGCTTCGTTTGGTGAGTATCCTCCATTGGTTGATGAAACCTTTCATTCGTTTATCGATCTGTTGTGTTCAGAGACGAATCAATATCAATACACTATGCCCACGTCATGGACAGATATTAAGCACGATTGGGAAACTCAGCATTCAGCTAAGCCCGTTTATCCGAATGAATGGCAGTTTATCGGTAAAGGCAAAGTGACAGGCAGAATTATTGGCGGGAACCTCAACACCATGGCTGGGATCTGGGGCAGTCGATACATGCCAGAGATTGAAGTTGGCGATATTTTACTTATAGAGGATTCTCTGAAAGGTATCGAAAATGTCGAACGTTCTTTTGCACATCTCGCAGCTTGTGACGTTTTTGAGCGGGTGAGTGCGATCATTTTGGGGAAGCATGAGTTATTTGACAACAGAGGTACAGGGAGAACACCTCTGGACGTTTTAATCGAAGTATTAGCGGATAAAAATGTACCTATATTTTATGGTTTTGATAGTTGTCATACGCATCCGATGCTCGTCACACCATTAGGTGTGCGAGGTACAATCGATTTCGACAATCATACCTTTAAGCTAGAAGAGCGTTGGGTAAAAGCAAAATAACAAACGCCTCAAG
>NZ_WPDC01000221.1:0-1038 GCF_035615595.1 Vibrio sp. R-1
GACATTCCTGTGCACGGTTTTACTAACCAAATCAGCCTGATCCTTGAGCCGGTAGCGCGCGGTCTGGGCTTTACCGTACTTCCGCGCTTTGCGGTGACCGCATTCGCCAAATCTGAATTAATCCGCGTACATCACAGTGAATCGCCGGTTATCGATACCCTCTGGGCCATTCACCGCGCCGAATGGCCGCTTCCGGCACGCTATCAGCAATTATTAAGCGACATTAAACTGCGCATTACAGAGCAAAGTCAGGCAAAAGGTGCACAATAAAAACGTCGCGCCGTGTTATTTTCCGTATATTTAAATATATGCAATATAAAAAACTAATAGGTAGTAAGTTAATAGATAAACCCAATCCCAAAGAGGGATAAAACAACAGAAAGCCAAAGAAGATAAAAGGATAAAACCACGCCAACAGTCTACCCAGCCCACAGGGCCAAACAGCAAGGAAAGCGTAATAACTGATTAAAAAACAAAGCATAAATAACACTGCAAGATAGGTATCAATATCACTGCCGTTATAGTTTTCCTACAGCAAGAAATGCTATGATTAACAGATGTAGCCATTAATTGAGAATCGCAGTACCGCGCGAGTCATCTCAACAAAAGCATTGTCTAAAAGAAGTGTGACCGCGTTTTATTTCAACATCGCAGCAATATCCAGAATAAAGGTAAGGGCTATAGCGAGCTGTTTGTACAGAATAAATTAACGTTCTGTCATAAAAATAAATATGACACGCATTATAATAAATGGACATCGACAGCGGATAGCCAAGCTCTCTCTACGCGGTACAACCCGGTACATTCCACGCACACTTTGACATTACGGTTAGCCATATAAGATGAACGAAATTGCCATCAGTATCGTGAAAACCATAGGTTGTCTGGCAACCGTAACCTTTTTTTCTATTTACAGTACGTCGGATAACTATAACTACAATTACCACTGGCTGCTGGAACTGCTGACCTTTATCTCCACAATCGCCACGCCGCTGTTCTTTGTGGTGGCCGGTTACACCGATGCCAGCACCCGCAGTG
>NZ_WPDC01000222.1:0-1027 GCF_035615595.1 Vibrio sp. R-1
TCTCGGAATATTTTCTTCAGGCGCCGAAACCCAAATTGCCCGACAGCACGCCATTAATAAAATTACGCTGGCACAGTAAATGACATTATCAAATGACGTAAAGTTAACTGTACAAACAGAGCATTCATTGTCATAACCTGAAACAGGAGGCAATAAACATTCAGCCTTCTTTTTCTACCAAGTTACACTTCATTCAGTACGCAGCAATAAACCATCAATAAATGGCATGCATAAATAAACACCACTTATGTACAACGAAATACACAAAATAAAGAGAGGAAAGGATAAATTACGCGCAGTTACAGAAAAGATCATTTCAACACATAAAACAAAGCGCTGGCGGCGCAAGGAAAGAAACATATGGTTGCGTGAAATTACATTTAAAGATAATCACATGCAATAACGACTTTTCGTCAGGATTACTGATTATTCATAAATTCATAAATAATTACGCGACACAAGGCACAATCCGATTTTCTCGACCTTTATTTTCTTCCCTATGCAGCTGTGTTAAAAAATAAACCAACTCATATACGGGATGTATATCGAGCCAGAAATGTTTATTCACGCATCAACATTAATGGCCTTATTCTCAGCAAAAACATAAATGCAATGACGGTATTATTCCTGCGCCGTTATCTCATTTATTAACATCCTTGGTGTGGGTTTTCGCTGCAGCAACAAATAAGGGTTCCTCATCCTCAGTTATGCACATCTTGTGCACCTTTTAGTGACTTTGGATGAATAAATATTAAGTTTATCGAATAAAGAGATAAATTTTATGGCATCTTCAGATGATAACAAAATGGGGCTTATGGGCCTCACTGTACTGGTAACAGTAAACATGATGGGCTCCGGTATTATCATGCTACCGGCTAACCTCGCCGGTACAGGTGGTATTACCATGCTCTCCTGGCTGGTCACTACCGTGGGTGCGCTGTGTATCGCTTACACTTACGCAAAATGCGGTATGTTCTGTCACCGTGATGGCGGTATGTCTGCCTACTCACAAGAAGCGCACGGTAAG
>NZ_WPDC01000223.1:0-1017 GCF_035615595.1 Vibrio sp. R-1
GCTCAACAGCAAGTGGAGTGCCGCTCTTGCCAAGATGCCTGCCCAGAAGAGGCGATTCATTTTGCTTTGCAAATCGGCCGCACCGCAAGCCCGCAGGTTAACAGCGAACTGTGCTCCGGTTGCGGAGCTTGCGTTTCGGTTTGTCCCAGTAACGCAATGACGGTTCACTACACCCAACACATCGCTTAAACGGCGTGGATAAATTGGAGAGCAAGATGTCACAACCCTCAGCTTCACTGCACGAAGTACACATTTCCAGCTTGGTGGTTCACACCTTGCCAGAGCATTTGCTCACAGTGAAACAGCAGGTGAGCGAGCTGCGTGATGTGGAAATTTACGGCGAGGATCCGCAAGGCAAACTCGTCGTGGTGATTGAAACCGATCGTCAAGGCTTCATCACCGAAACCATAGAACATATCAATAATCTTCCCAATGTACTCAACGCTTTTCTGGTGTTTCATCAGGTAGAGACGGTAACGGAAGAAGAACGATTACACACTGGAAATACCTTTTCTGAACTCGAGGGTAATGTATGAAAATGACCAGACGTGCGTTTGTGAAAGCAAACGCAGCCGCCTCAGCTGCGGCGGTTGCAGGGATCACCCTCCCCGCATCTGCCACCAACTTGATCGCTAGCTCCGATCAAACCGCAATTCATTGGGACAAAGCACCTTGCCGTTTTTGTGGTACAGGCTGTTCTGTACTGGTCGGAACCCAAGATGGTCGAGTTGTCGCCACACAAGGTGATCCTGAAGCTCCAGTAAACAAAGGCCTTAACTGCATTAAGGGCTACTTCCTCTCCAAAATCATGTACGGTCAAGATCGCTTAAAAACGCCGCTGCTGCGCATGAAAGATGGCCAATACCACAAAGACGGTGAATTCACTCCAGTCTCTTGGGATACCGCATTTGATGTGATGGCTGAAAAATGGAAAGCTTCGCTTAAAACCAAAGGCCCGACCAGCGTGGGTATGTTCGGTTCTGGTCAGTGGACAGTGATGGAAGGCTACGCGGCGGT
>NZ_WPDC01000224.1:0-1002 GCF_035615595.1 Vibrio sp. R-1
GTATCACAAATTGCCACTGTTTTTATATACAGTTTAATGTGTTCGGCTATCATCTCGAGCTTTGAACACATTCGAAGAATTAAATATGACCAACTATCTAGAGCGCGGCATTAAAGAACTCGTTGAAGAGTTCATTTCTAGCGGGAAACCCTGTCCATCAAAACAAACTATTTCTGAGCGTCGGGCAGGTTATCTCTCAAGTACGGTTTTGGCTGGCTCGAGTCCTGAAATGGCCGATGAGTTTGTTGATGAGCTGGATGGCATACAAGTCAAAGTTTATAAGCCAAGCAATAAAATTGATTTGCCAATTACAATTTATTTTCATGGCGGTTGTTTCATTAGCGGTGGTTTTGAAACGCATGAAGCACAACTAAGGCAGTTAGCTCATTTATCAGAGACTATAGTAATTTGCATTAAGTACCGCTTAGCACCAGAACATGCATACCCATCAGCTCATGATGATGTATTTCAGACCGCATTAGGTGTCAAAGAACATGGTCATAAATATGGCGGCGATACTGAACATGTGTTCTTTGTCGGTGATAGTGCAGGTGCACAATTAGCTCTTGCTACAGCACTTCGTTTGAAAAACAAAAAACTGTGGCTACCTGAGAAACAAATCCTAATATATCCCATGGTTGACCCCTTGGGGGCGTCTGATAGTTATCAGAAAAACGGTACAGATTTTATTATTACTGCACAAATGTTGTTGTCCGGTTTCCAGCTTTATGCGGGTGAGTCAGAGCGGTTGGCCAGTGAAAAAGAACTGAATCTATTGGCACGAAAGGATTTTCAAGGCTTACCTCCAACGTTCATTATCACTGCTGAGTATGACCCGCTGCGAGATGAAGGAGAGCAGTTGTACAGGTTGCTTCTTTCCCAAGGTGTTGACGCTTATTGTGAGCGTTACCTAGGTGTAATACATGGTTTCTATCAACTGTCGGGTGTAAGTGAGTCTGCAAGGCGTTGTATTAGAAATATTGCAAATGCAATCAAAAATTA
>NZ_WPDC01000225.1:0-841 GCF_035615595.1 Vibrio sp. R-1
GTGGCTGATTCGGTGGATAAGTGAGCTATCGAGCCATTATTGTATTATTTCAAATATTGGTGCTTATTACTTCATCAGAATAATTTACGCCAAAACTCCTTATCGTCATTTATATGGCGTCAATCTTCGCATTCTCCGTCAGTAAATAGTCGTTTCATATTGAGAGTGAATATTCCATTGCTATTTGCTTGCCATTTATTTGACTGTTTCCTTGGCTATTCATCTTACTATTTCCGTAAATTGAACTGTCATTAACAAGTGCTATTTTTAAGTGTCGAGATATTTATTTAGCAAATAGTGTGAATCTACGAGCATAAGAAATCTGTTTGTTGTATTGGCGCTATTTTTTATGACATTATCATGCCCGCTTATTGAAGCACGCTTATCTTGAGTGCTGTTTCAAATCGGGTTATTCATGTGATAAATAAATTATCTCGGTAAGGGATTGGTGATTAGTCATATAAAATATCTGTGGCCGTGCAAACAATAGCAAATAATCATATGTATGATGTCAGCGAGGCTAGATATCCCATCGGCTATAGAGTGTTGGGTTTGTGTATATCGACAGTTTATTTAGGTTGATGTGCGGTTATACCGCGTGGCCATGAATTGCATGATTAAATACATGATGAAACCACGGCAATAACTAACGCTCTAGCGTACTGACTTTCTGACTTATAGGGTTAATCACCGCTCAAGGCGGTAATGTGATTATTCGTTTAGACAGCCTTATATCATACCTATTTAAATGGCATGCCGCGGCTGTCTACTCGTTTACGTTTAAGCTGAATTTGGGCTAATGCCACACGTTAGGTTGCTGTCTCTTATACCAATCTCCGAA
>NZ_WPDC01000226.1:0-993 GCF_035615595.1 Vibrio sp. R-1
CCGCCGCATACCACCTTAATCACTAAATTCAACGCATAGTGAAAATGCCACGCGTTGCGAATCCCTCTTAAACAGATTGTTATATTTTTACGCGACTTTAGCCTGAGTTGGCTTTTGAATATGCTCAAGAATTGAATGATACATACCCTTATAATCATGCTTTACAACTTCGAACTCTACAACTTCAACGTTAAAAGATTCTAAGAGTTCCTTCTTTTCTAACGGAATACCTTTACTGTCATAGAAGTAAACTTTGTTGTTAACTAAACCATCCGCAAAAAATCGAGCGCGTTTATTAAGCAACCACCAAATATCTGTTTCACTATAATCTAACGAGAAGCCCAGTATATGGACATCGCCACTAAAGAACAGATCGACCCATGATGTTTGACAGTATTCGTTTGCAGCTAACTTTTCACGCATTGAATTAACAGAAACTGTATTGCCACTAACCTGATGAAAGTAATTACCTTTTACGTAGCTATCAAGTTTACTGACCGAACCGCAGTAATGGTCAAGACCGAGCATTATTGACTTTGGATGGTCAATTTCACCATGTATGTTCCATAGTAACTTTTCACCACTAGCAGTTTTATAGCTGCGCTTTCGGCGCAAACTATAAATGTCTTCAGTGCTCAATTTCTGTGGACTACAATCTATAGCCTGCTCGAAAGCATAGTCGTAATTAGTTGTTATATAGTCAGTAAAAGGCATCTTCGCTAATAGGTCGAATATTTCATTGGAGCCCTGTGATTTCATAGCATCTGCGATATGTTGCTTTAACTGCAACTCATCTGATTTTTCGCTTACCTCTGATTTGTGCTTTTCCAAAAATATACGCTCGTAGACCATCGTGTTTGGTAGATCCTGATGGTCGAATTGATTTTCATTCTTTATATTGTTTAGTAAGTCATTCCAACTGACTGCATTATCCGAAATCCGATTCAGACCATTTCCAAAAAAGACTGTGTTTTTCATAACTTTCCTAAAAAA
>NZ_WPDC01000227.1:0-986 GCF_035615595.1 Vibrio sp. R-1
TGAGGCGTTTGTTAGCCTTATCAACGCGACTGTGATGTATAAACTTCAAAAATTGAACGACCAATCTTAACTATCGCATCATTTCGTTCTGCCATTGAAGCCTCGGTTTGAGCTAGATAAATACTTACGATAATCGGTTTTTTTTCTTCACTCCACACAATCGCTGTAATACTCCTAGCACCAAATCCACCTCTCCTGAGCGATCAGCAATACTCCACTTCACTGGCAATACTGACCTCAATAAATTACCCGTAACTTGATTGTTCACCATCCAAGACTCTAATTTTTTCTGACTAGCTTCAGATAATGTGGAACCAAATAATAATTGATTTAACGTGCTGGTTATTGCATTAGGCGTTGTCGTATCCCTCAAATCACCGAGTTTACCTTCATTGAGCTCAGGCTCGACACGATCTAGACGAGTTTCTTTGTCACCAATTTGTCTCAGAAAATCAGTAATGCTTTTAGGATCACCGACAGCATTTATAACAATATTGGCTGCTGTATTGTCGCTTGTTGTCATAGTAGCAAAGCATGCATCAGAGAGCGTTATTGGTTTACCTACTTGCTTTTCTAATACAGGCGAATACGTAACAAGATCTGCTTTCTTAACCTCAACTGTACTATTGAGATTAACTTTCCCATGCTCTGCATCATACAGCAACTTAGCACAAGCTATTGTTTTGAAAGTACTTGTTAATGGAAATCGTTGATCACCATTATAATCCCAGCTTTCGCCATTTTGAGTATCCAAAATGGCGACTCCTATACGAGCAGAGAGTGAAGACTCAATTCCCTTAATTTCTTGTTCAACTGATTGAAATTTTGAACTGCTTGCAAAAACTACAGATGGCATTAAAAGCGCAAATACCAACAAAGACTTCATGTATGTGACCCCATAATATTGATTGGCATACATCTTAACTTAAAGCATTAGGCACTGAAATAAGGCTAACGCCCGCCTAAGGGGCTGGCAACGCATTACA
>NZ_WPDC01000228.1:0-974 GCF_035615595.1 Vibrio sp. R-1
CCAAAAATCAGTGGATTATGGTTTTTCTTTACTCCCTTGGCTTGTGAGTTTTGTGTTTGTCGGCAAGTTGGCTTCAGTGGGCGCGGTTTTCCGGACAATTATTCTTTGGCGCTGGAAATTCAGAGAATTGCCTCAATCAATTTTTGGGCAAGCGCGAGGTTGGTTCGGCTAGTTCAATCAGTATTTTGATCACAGGTTTTTGTGCTTGAACTGCCGAAATTCGAAGTCTGTTTTTCAAATCTATGAGTCGTTTCAGTTTTTTAGTTCTTGGCTTTTGTTTGCGAATCAAAGCTGAGTTAATCTTGGTTTTTGTAAAACGTAAGCCCTTGAAGCTTAAACATAACAAAGCGTTAAAGAGGGACTTGGCACGCGTGGCATTTTCAGTTTGCGTTGGGTTTAGTGGTTACGGCACTGTGCGGTAGCTTTTGTATTGCGTGCCTGCGCCCCTTAACGCGGCGTTATGCAACTCAGGTAAATTTAGGGGTTCAATCTTTTGAGGTTTCTCCGGCCATTCGTTTTGTGTTGTCGGCAAATGAGCATTTTTACCCTAAAATTCGTAGTTTACTCAAGCCGTAAAACAGGCAAGGTTCTTTGTTTGCCTCAATGAGTTTTGGTGCTGGTTTGTTGTGAATTTAGCGGGCGCAAAGTGTGGAAAGGGCAAGTTAATCGAGCATTTTGGACTTGCTGAAAGTCTTGCTTGTTGAGTTTGTCTAATTCAAAAGCTTGGTTTGTTGTTGAACGGTGGACTTTGTTTTGGCGGCTCATTTATCACGGTTCTGGCTTGGGTTGATTCTTGAATCACTCAACCATTGCAATTGTAGTTTTTGGTCGTGTAAATTCAGTTTATCTCATTGAATTTGCATAACAAACGGCTCAAGAGGGATTGCCAACGCGTGGCGACTTTAGTGCAAAATTGCAGTTCAGTGTTTAAGTGTGTTTTTTTAAGTTCGGCGGTGCGTTGTCAACCCCTTAGC
>NZ_WPDC01000229.1:0-965 GCF_035615595.1 Vibrio sp. R-1
TTGAGGCGTTTGTTAGCCATACTTATGTACGCTTCATTTTGTTTGCTAACTTATTGTTGATTTCAATTTTTTTGTTAAGTTGACTCGACGTAAGTTTACGCTTTCTCATAACGTCTAAGTAAAAGCTTTTTTCCCAATCATTAATCCAACCTTTGTCGTAAGCATGAAATATGGCCTCTGCATTTAATGATTTTTGATCATCTTTTCTAACCCGCTTTATTGCTTGGAAAATTTTATCTGAAGGTAAACCAATGAACTTTTTAACGCAGCAGTTTCCAACAATCGCATAGTTAGAGTTGATCTTGTTCTTAAGATTACAAATTTCAATGATAGGAAAGTGCCCACATAAACAACGCTCTGGCTCATTAGCTTCGTATATTTCGTGCAGAGTCCATTCAGATTTTGCGACATCCCATAGCTGCGATTGAGACAACTTAATGATTTCTTCTGTTAATTTGTATTCCGACATACTCACCTCGTATGGCTAACGCCCTGCTAAGGGGTGAGCAATGCACTGCAAAAGCTACCGCACACCACCTGAATCACGAAACCCACCGCATGCTGAAAATGCCACGCATTGCGAATCCCGCTTAAGCAGTTTGTTAGCTTAAATTTCAGTACCTTAGACTTACCAAGCCTGAGATTAAACCGATTTGAAAAACCAACAAACCACCTGAGTTTTGAAACCCGAATTGGCTCAAACTTTGTGACCTTTCATACGATTTGAAAAACCGAAAATTTTGAGAAATCACTTTCGGAAAACTCAAAGCGAAAGCAAAGCTTCCAAAGCGACTTTGCGCCAACCTGGCTAACCTCGAGCACCCCAAAAATTCAATTGAGGCAACAGCTCGAAACTCGCGTTGGCAAAAAATGCTGATTTGCCGAGAAACCGAAACGAGCTGCCAAGGGAAGAAAAAACAGGCTGCAAACAATTGATTTTTATTGTTTTAAGCTAACGCCCGCCT
>NZ_WPDC01000230.1:0-945 GCF_035615595.1 Vibrio sp. R-1
TGAGGCGTTTGTTATATGCGTGGTTCCTTGTTTGCCACTGTTCTATCTTTCGCTAGTTCGATGACGGCGTGCCCTAACTGAACTAGTGTGCCAAAGTTTGGCGTTGTTTCTGGCTTCAAGGAGCGATAAGCACTCGTACGACTTTTTATACCCGCCTTTGCAATAACTTGACCATGACCAAACTGCTCTACGTAAGAACGAATAGCCGCTTGCAAGATGTCGGGACGCCCCTCCATCATCGATTCCCATGAGGCCTGTTTGATGACGGCTTCCATTTCTTGAACATTAAAACTTAACTCCACCGACTTTTGTGAGCCCTTGGTTATGTCACGGAGTGTCGCAGCCGATAGCTCATTACCATCCCAATTTAACGAACCATCACGAGTCAAGGAAAAGCGTTTAAAGTCCTTAATTTCTGAAAACGGTGCTTTTTTAAAGTATACCGACAAGTCGGCATAGCCTTGGTAACCATCATTGAACGTCAGTTCTAATGTATGGTCTGAGACAAAATCAACATCTATGACTTTCAACATAAATCACCTAACTTACCTGGATTTTCACCATTCACCGCTTTATTCCACATCACCATCAATTGCTCTCGATGTTCAAGAATATGGTTTTCAGCACGTTTTCGTTGCTTATTGGGTAAGTAACCCTCTAAACACTCACCTGTTTCAATAGCAATAATTAGCTCGTAACTACCGTACTTAACGTGAATATGAGGCAATTTATGCTGCTTGTTATCAAAGAAATACAAGCAAAATGAAAGGCCTAATAGGGCATCAATCTCTGGCATAACCACCTCTAGTTCATCGTTCTAAAGGGACTATAGCAGCGTATCCTTTAGGAGACAAACCCTATAAGCATATAACGCCCGGTTAAGGGGCAGCCAACGCCATTACTAAGCTTCCGCATAACACCGTAAACACAAAAAACCAACGCATG
>NZ_WPDC01000231.1:0-928 GCF_035615595.1 Vibrio sp. R-1
ATTCGTAGCCTATTGATTAAAAAGTTGTTCTACCGTTTTCATCGGTAAGAACATACGAATACGCTCATTATGTTCGCACAATACTTCAAAGCCGAACTTCGTATAGAACGCTTGAGCGGAATCTGTCAGACAATCCACAACTATTGCGTATGCTCTCATGTGATGATTCACTTCCCACAAGTACTTCAGCGCACGGATTAGACTGACCTTTCCAAGTCCAGAACCGTGAAAATCTTTGTGCACAGCTAACTGAGCCAACAGAAAAACAGGGATTGGATACCTCGGTAGTTTCTTTGCTAATTGTGCCGGTAATGTTTCTCGGCTGATTGAGCTCGGTGCAACACTATAAAAGGCACAAATAGCGAATTTTTGATTTAACAGTGGGTGAGCACTAGGTAAAACCATTGTTCGGCTAATACCTGCTTGCATGTGCTTTGCAGCTTGAGTTTTGATAAATGTGTTTAGCTCTTGCTCACCACAGTCAAATGAGTCGCGGTCATGCTTTGATTTACTAAGTTCTACAAACTCTTTGCCCCAACTCACTTGATACCGCTCTTCTCTGTAAATTTAACAGCTTCAAGCAAAGCTTGATTCGGTGCTTTTACTTTATTACACGCAGCCATAAACTCGTCAAAAACACTGTCTTTAACCATAATACTTTCATGCTCCTCAATAACATGAGTCGCATCTTCGTCCATAAGTCTCACCACATATTCAGTGAGACTTTTTAAACCAAGTAAAGCCGATGCCTTTTCGGCTTTTGCCTTGATCTCTTCATCAAGGCGGATATCTAAACGTGCCGTTGCCATAACACCTCCTGCGTACGGATACATTCCGTCAGTTTAGCGATTATAGGCCAAACT
Source organism: Vibrio sp. R-1 (assembly GCF_035615595.1). NCBI lineage: Bacteria > Pseudomonadati > Pseudomonadota > Gammaproteobacteria > Vibrionales > Vibrionaceae > Vibrio > Vibrio sp. R-1. Next base: position 864 of record NZ_WPDC01000231.1, read on the forward strand.
TAAAGCACATTCAATTCGTACGGAAAGTTTACGGGGCGAGGGAGAATATAACGCCCGCCTAAGGG
>NZ_WPDC01000232.1:0-928 GCF_035615595.1 Vibrio sp. R-1
TTCATTTCGCGCACATCCTAGTTTGGTAATCTGCCACTCTCGCTAATCTAGCTGTCTGCTCAGGATATTGATTCTGTAGAAAACACAATGCATCTGCTAACGTAATTTGATGTAAATTAACACTGTTCTCAAAAACTAATGACTCGATTTGAGCCAGAAAATCTTCATAGCGATCACTCATCCAGCACAAATTCCATATGTTTGAATCTAATTCATCGTCTGAGTCTTCTAGTGAGCTGACAGCCTGTATATTGAGATTACACAACATTGATTCATACTGGATATTTGAAAGCCTATCTTTACAACGAATTATCCAAGCCAATGTGATGAGGTTATGACCAAAAAATCCAGGCTGTTCAAGACAGGCGTTTAGAATATCGCCTTCACGATTCGGGGTTGATAACATCGGCTCACTTTGATGTTCTTCACCTATAAAAGTAGATGTTACAAACTCTGTGAGTCGATTTAAAAATATTGGGATCGAGTCTGGTGATAACAACTTATAAACTTCATTCAAAGCGAGCAAAATGGTTACATTATGCGATAGATATTCACTGTGTCTCGATGCCCGTGAAACATAATGCTGAAAGATATCCTTAAATCCTTTTTCGTCATGCCATTGAGACATTGCCTGATAAGATGCTGGGTATATTCCGCGCTCTAGAATTCTGTGTCGGCGGACGCTGGAAAAATTTACTTGTTGAACTGTATCGGTGTAATTACATGAAATCTTTAATGCGTCCTGTTCAATTAATCGACTGACTTGCACCAATAGTTTTTCTGAACAGTCCAAATATTCACAGAGAAACTTTGTTGATAAATATGCTTTTAGGGCATGCGGCTGATGGATAATCGCGCTGCTATATAGTGCTTGTTCTAATAAATGTTGAAATGTCATTTTTCCTCCATGAAACTAACGCCCGCCTAA
>NZ_WPDC01000233.1:0-926 GCF_035615595.1 Vibrio sp. R-1
CCTTAGGCGGGCGTTATGCCTATCTAAAAAGTAAGGAAATCGATGTTAGATTTTACTGAATTGTCAGAAAACGGTCTGGATTTGGAGCAACTTACGCGTGAGTTACTTTTTAGTCTTGGTTTGAAAGTTTATTGGAGTGGTGTCGGTCCGGACGGTGGTAAAGACCTGCTGTGTATAGAGGAGGACAATAGTCTTTTTGTTAAGTCATCTAAAAAATGGCTTGTGCAATGTAAACATAAGGCTAAATCGGGGGCTAGTGTTGGTGTTGGTGACCTAGACGATATTGTTACTAGCTGCGCTCAGTTTAATTGTGCTGGCTACTTATTGGTTACGTCAACTCAGCCCTCTTCTAAAGTTGTCGAAAGACTTGAGGCTTTAACAAACAATGATGCCGTAAATATTTTGGCGACTTGTTGGGATAGCGTTGAAATTGAGAGAAAGTTAAGGACACCTAACCAGTGGCATATTGCCCAACGTTTTTTTCCAAAGAGCGCATCTGGCTGGCAAATCTTCGCAAGCGAACGTCCCAACCATTGGACTGCTAATTTCAAAGGTTATTACTTTCATATCACTAATCGTATTGGCTCAAGCTGTACCATGTACCTTGACCAAATTGAATCCAAAATCAATGAGTTGGAGAGTCTTGGACTTCCGGATGGTCACTTTTTGAGATTAAGGTCAGTTTATTACAACGATAAAGGTGGCACTTTTATGTGGTATGTCGATTACCTACACCCGTATGGCTCTGAGGCTGTCGGTGATGCAGAGGCTTTTGAAGCTCACTTTGAAGGTGAATGGTGTGACAGTTTTGATTTTAAAGTTCGCACTTACTCAGAACAAAGTGATCATTACGATAGAGATCACTACGACTTTTATGACAGGTATATGGGGCAATTTATCATGGGTATGTATCGCCCACGATAGGC
>NZ_WPDC01000234.1:0-910 GCF_035615595.1 Vibrio sp. R-1
ACCTTGATTTTTACCTTCAGGACTATCATTTTCTCCCCACTCAACAGACAAAACACCATCCACTTTATCAGGCATAGAGGCAAACAAATTCTTTAATTTTTCAATATCAGATGGCTCTGCCGACGGTCTAAACTTTATAAGTAATATGTGTCGTATCATTTCATTCACTTTATGTCAGCTAACATCAACCTAACCTTAGAGGTAACGTAACGCTTAACTATCCACATGGCAACATCACCATAAAACTCAGGTAGCAAAAAAGACAAAATGGTGACAATCCCCCTACAAGCGATTGTTATGCTTTGGGGCCTAATCACTCTTTATAAGGATAATTTTATGCTCCAAACCATACTAATATTTGCTGCATCTTTAATTTCATTTAATTCTATTGCTTCAGTGACATCTCAAGATTTGTTCACAGCTATCAACCTACGCCTCAGTTACATGGAAGATGTCGCTTTATATAAAGCCTATAATAATGAACCCATCGAAGATACAAAACGTGAAGCAATTGTTATTAACAATGCCAGCATATCAGCAGAAAAAGAAGGTTTAAATAAAGAAAGCGTAGTAGATTTTTTCAGTGCTCAAATATCAGCAGCTAAGGCTATACAATATAGATATCGAGCTGATTTATTGACTACATCAACAGACAAGAAACCAAAAGATTTAGAGACTGTCATACGACCAGAGTTGATAAAATTAGGTAAAGATATTAATACCAAAATCGCACAATATCTACGTGAGGGTGGCAGCTTTACTAAAGATGAATTAGAAGTTTTTAAAGCAACTCTAAAATCCCGCTATTTAAAGGAATCGGACAAAGAACTGTTATTTGACTCTTTAACCAAAATACGACTTCAATAAAGTAGAGTTTGATTGTATTAACTGGAGCCGCTAACGCCCGCCT
>NZ_WPDC01000235.1:0-905 GCF_035615595.1 Vibrio sp. R-1
TAAGCGGCGAATTTCTCATCCCAAGCGGCTTCTTTGCTTGCGCCTGCTTGTTTAGCATCCCACGCTGCGTAGATGTCCGCTGGGATTTCAAATGGAGCGTATTCCCAACCCAAGAATTCACGGGCGGCTTTGATTTCATCGTTGCCCAGAGGTGCGCCGTGACAGTCGTGTGAGCCCGCTTTGTTTGGTGAGCCGAAACCGATGATGGTTTTGGTACAAATCAGCGTTGGGCGAGAGGTTTCTGCTTTCGCCGCTTCAATCGCAGCGTTAATCGCATCTGCATCGTGACCATCAACTGCTGGGATCACATGCCAGCCGTACGCTTCAAAACGTTTTGGTGTGTCGTCTGAGAACCAGCCTTCCACGTGACCGTCGATAGAAATACCGTTGTCATCCCAGAACGCAATCAGTTTGCCAAGGCCAAGTGTGCCCGCCAGTGAACAGGCTTCGTGCGAGATACCTTCCATCAAACAGCCGTCACCCATGAACACATAAGTGAAGTGGTCAACGATGTCGTGACCCGGTTTGTTGAACTGCGCCGCCAGAGCTTTTTCAGCAATCGCCATACCTACGGCATTGGTGATGCCTTGGCCTAGTGGGCCAGTGGTGGTTTCGATGCCCGGTGCGTAACCGTATTCTGGGTGACCCGGTGTTTTTGAGTGCAGTTGACGGAAGTTTTTCAAATCGTCAATCGACAGCTCGTAACCGCTCAGGTGTAGCAGCGAGTAAATCAGCATAGAGCCGTGGCCGTTAGACAGTACGAAACGGTCGCGGTCAGCCCAGTTTGGGTTTTGTGGGTTGTGGTTTAAGTGTGAACGCCACAGCACTTCGGCGATATCCGCCATGCCCATCGGGGCTCCCGGGTGGCCAGAGTTAGCTTTTTGAACGCCGTCCATGCTCAGGGC
>NZ_WPDC01000236.1:0-891 GCF_035615595.1 Vibrio sp. R-1
TAATGCCGATCAGTTAAGCAAAAAATGATCGGTTGAATGATCCTGAGAGGATGTCAAAATCCGGGTGTTTCTGCGCACTCGGATTTTTTTATGTTCTTAAGACAAGCCCTCGACCGAATACATCAATTCTCTGCTGACCAACTCAATGGTCTATCCGACCTCCTTTGCCCTGAACTCATTAATCAATGTCTTGAGGACACAGGTGTAGCAACGCTTCGTAAGCGTAGGCTCCCCATGGAATTGATGGTATGGAGCGTGGTGGGTATGTCACTTTATCGGCATCTATCGATGAGTAAAGTTGTCTCTCAGCTAGATATATTACTTCCGGGTAAGAAGCCATTTGTTGCGCCGAGTGCGGTTATCCATGCCCGTAAGAAGTTGGGGCATGAGCCAGTAGAAGCGGTGTTCAACCAAACTCAGCAATTGTGGCATGAGAAAACCCCACATCCTGACTGGTACGGGCTCACTTTACATGCTGTCGATGGTGTGGTCTGGCGAACACCAGATACGGCCGACAACGATAAGGCTTTTAGCCGAACAGGTAATCAAACCACGACGTCAGACTATCCTCAAGTTCGCATGGTCTGCCACATGGAATTAACGAGCCATCTGCTCAACAGTGCCGCCTTTGACTCCGTCTCCGTCAGTGAGGTTGACCTCACTGCTCAGCTTATCGACAAAGCCCCAGATAATAGCCTTACCCTGTTTGACAAAGGCTTTTATGCCTTAGGACTTCTCCATCGTTGGCAAAGCCAAGGTAAGGAAAGGCACTGGCTAATTCCCCTGCGTAAAGGGGCGCAATATAAGACGTTAAGAAAATTGGGGCGCGGTCAGGAGCTGATTGAACTCTCGCTGACTGCTCAAGCGAAAAAGAAATGGGCAGATGCGCCG
>NZ_WPDC01000237.1:0-889 GCF_035615595.1 Vibrio sp. R-1
GTGCCAAAGTGACATAGGGATTGCTTCTTGAACACTTTAACGCCATAATGCCCATGTGACAGTTTGACACAACAGGAGATAAAACTATGGCAACGACTTTGCCTCGCATCACCGCTAGAGTTGATGTCGATACTCAAGATTTACTCGCTAAGGCTGCTGCTCTTGCTGGTATGTCTAGTATTAACTCATTTGTTTTGAATGCAGCAATCGAAAAAGCAAAACAAGTCATTGAACGTGAGCAAGCTCTAAAGCTTAGCCAAGCTGATGCCGTATTGCTGATGGAAGCTCTTGATAATCCAGCGGTAGCAAATGCAAAGCTCAAATTGGCATCCGAACGTTATGAGAGCAAAACTCAATGATGAATACGGTACTTCTCGATAAAGATAAGCACGATAGGAACCGTTTCAATTGTGGCACTGAAGCCCTCAACAATTACTTAAAAGTAATGGCGAGTCAGCAAGCCAAAAAAGACAACACCAGAACCTTCGTTTTGGAAGATGACAATAACAGTGCTTATATCATTGGCTTTTACACTCTGACTATGACGCCCATTGATTTGAAAGCCTTGCCCGACAAGTTACAAAAGAAGCACCAATCCTCAACCTCTGGAGGGCTCATTGCTCGTTTAGCTGTCGACGATAGATACAAAGGAAAAGGTTTTGGTGAGTGGCTACTCATTGACGCTCTCAGAAAGCTACTCGCAGCCAGTGACAGCGTAGCGTTCCCAGTTGTCATTGTTGATGCCAAAGATGGTGCAAAACATTTCTATGAGCGCTATGGGTTTCAAGCGTTTCAAGATGCAGAAAACAAACTCTTCATCACCATTGCTGATATCAGAGCAAGCTTAGGCTAGTTATCCACTACCTTTAGCAAACTAACGCCCGCCTAA
>NZ_WPDC01000238.1:0-880 GCF_035615595.1 Vibrio sp. R-1
CGTTTTTAGGCTCAGGAGGGCATTTGGATATTTTTAATAATCGAGAGTTAGCTACCGCTACTCTGGTCATTGTTGCCTTCATTTGGGTTTCCATAAAAAGTAAGGAGGTTCTACCTGCTATAGAGTTAGTCCTAAAGTCCTTTTGCCAAAAAGCCATACTGATAACCACTAGCACTCTGATTTTATATATTTCAATTGTCGTATATTTACTTTATAGCATCGATGTTTGGAATGCAGGGCAACTTAAAAATACGATACTGTGGTTTGTGTTTATTGGCTTTGTTCAGCTTATGAATACGACTAAGATCACCGAACCCAAAGAGTACTTGAAAGCATCGTTAAATTCTCAGGTTAAGCTGATTGTACTAATTGAGTTCCTAGTAGCGTTTCATTCTTACGGCTTTATAACGGAATTATTTCTAGTAACGACAGCTACACTATTTGCGTGTTGTAGTGCTTTTGCCAAAGGTAAACCAGAGTATAAGCAAGCACAAAAAATATCGGACTATATTTTAGCCATAATGGGAACCTTGATTTTCATCGACTCAATCTTAAATATATATAACGAACCAGGTAAGTTTATCAGTGTTGATACATTCCGGGATTTCTTGGTTCCGATGTTGTTGTCGGTATCTTTACTACCATATGTGTATCTGTTTTATTATTTTTTGGCTTACGAGAGAGCGTTTGTTATAACTCATATCTATACTGACTCTAAACAACTTCAACGGTACGCAAAAATACGCTCATTTGTTGCCTTCAAAGGGAAGCCTAGCCTTATTCATAAGTGGCTGATCTATTCTTGTATTCCAGAGTTTGAGTCAAAAAAAACGATTCAAGCTTCAATCGATAAATTTAAAGAGCAGCAGCGTGAATCAAC
>NZ_WPDC01000239.1:0-876 GCF_035615595.1 Vibrio sp. R-1
GCTGCGGTGGTTACGGTTGTTGTGTTTGAGTTTAGTGCAATGCGTTGCCAGCCCCTTAGGCGGGCGTTATGCATTACATCAAATTCAGCGTTAAAAGGATGAATAATGAGCGTTCAAAAAGTAGTTGTTATTACTGGCGGTAGCCGAGGGATTGGTGCGGCGACAGCAAAACTTTTTGCTCAAAACGGTTTTTCCGTATGCATAAATTACAAATCTAATGCTGAGGCTGCTAATACTCTCGTTGAAGAAATCAAAGCGTTAGGTGGTCATTGTATTGCGGTTCAAGCTGACGTTTCCAAAGAAGGTGATGTTGTTAAACTGTTTGAAACCGTTGACCAAGAGCTTGGTGTTGTTTCTGTTCTTGTCAACAATGCTGGTATCTTAAAGAAGCAGATGCGCTTAGACGAAATGAGTGCAGAGAGGATTAACTCAATTCTCATCAACAATGTGACAGGTTATTTCTTGTGTTGTCGTGAAACAGTGAAACGAATGTCAACTCGTCATGGTGGTCTCGGTGGTGTCATAGTTAATGTTTCTTCGGGAGCCGCTCGAACAGGTTCACCGAATGAATACATCGATTATGCAGCGTCAAAAGGTGCAATTGACACGTTAACAAAAGGTCTGTCGTTGGAAGTTGCCGCGGAAGGTATCAGAGTTAACTGTGTTCGCCCAGGATTGATTTATACCGATATGCACGCTGACGGTGGAGAGCCTGACCGTATAGAACGACTCAAAAATAAAATCCCAATGCAACGTGGTGGTTTGCCTGATGAAGTCGCTGAGGCAATTTATTGGTTATCGTCTGAAAAATCATCATTTTCCACAGGTAACTTTCTGGATTTAGCCGGTGGTTTGTAATGCATAACAAACGCCTCA
>NZ_WPDC01000240.1:0-853 GCF_035615595.1 Vibrio sp. R-1
TTATGCGATTTTTCTGACATCATAAGAAATTAAGGATATCGAGTGGAAGTCAGTATTTTTCAGGTAGATTCGTTTACATCAGAAGTGTTTAAGGGCAATCCTGCTGGGGTATGCATTACAGAAACTAGCCTTGATGAAGCGACAATGCGAGCAATTGCTGCTGAAATGGCCGTGTCTGAAACGGCGTTTTTATCGCTGAGCACGATGCAACTGCGTTGGTTTACACCAGAAATTGAAGTGAGCCTATGTGGCCACGGTACTTTAGCTGTAGCTCATGTTTTAAAAGAGCAGGGGATTTATAAAACGGGTGATGTTCTTGAGTTTAAAACTCTATCGGGCATTTTGACTGCCCATTTAGACGAAAATAGCATCCACTTGGTTTTCCCAACTCCAATGCTTGATATGCAAGTGTCCCCAAACATAGATATGCTCAATTTCTTAGGGTTGGCACAATCAAACTTAATCGCTTACGGTCAGTTTGATAACAAGCAGATCATCGTCATTGATAATGAGTCCTTACTCAACGATCTTTCCCCAGATTTCAGCGGACTATCAAAATTGAAGGGTCGTGGTGTTTTAGTTACGGCTAAGTCAGACTCTGGTGTAGATTTTGTATCGCGTTATTTTGCGCCGTGGGTTGGAGTCAATGAGGATCCAGTAACAGGCTCTGCACATTGTGCTTTGTGTGTTTACTGGTCGAAAAGGCTTGGTAAGTTTCAGCTCAAAGGTTATCAGGCCTCAAAGAGAGGTGGTTTTGTAGATGTGGAACTACTCAATCCAAACCAAGTGAAGCTATCTGGTCAAGCTGTAACGGTCTTGTCTGGTCGAATGAAAATCGCATAACAAACGCCTC
>NZ_WPDC01000241.1:0-803 GCF_035615595.1 Vibrio sp. R-1
CACAATGCGCACTGAATTTTTTGTTTATTTTCAGTGATATATTCTATGTCATTCAGATAAGCTTGAAGATGACCCTGCTCTATGTTTTCAGCAAAGGATTCATTGCCATTTTCGGCTTCACTACGCATGAAAGATACTAAAGCCTGTAATCGCTGAACCATAGCATCGGCTAATTGCTCTCTTTCTGATTCAGTTGTGCCGTAACTGTCACAGAATAACTTAGCTCTAACCACCTGCTCTGAGATTGTCCCTAGCTTATCATTGCTATCAGTTTTGAAAGGAGACCAACAATAAACTGAATATGCAAGGTCCCATATTCTAGGTGCTGGGTGCGCTGTATCGAAGTCAAACACACCAACAACTGTATTTTCTAATAGGGCAACATTGTATGGGGTAAAGTCACCATGACAGATAACCTCAAATGGTTCTCTCGGGTCTAACATCCATCGGTGTTCATTGACATCGAGTTGCTCCAAGAGTGAAGCTGTTGAGTCATGTATTTTTCGTAGTAATTTACCCGCTGACATGAGTGCATCATTTGTTGCGATTGCGCCAACTAGCGGATAATTGTAGGTATTACCTGCGACAAAACTTAAGATTTCTTGGTTTTGATTAACCCCTAGAAACCTGGGGATTTCGTCTACCTTTGCTCGCTCAAGATGCTTCAAAATAAGATGAATTGTAGAACTCCATGGCTGAAGAGGTCGATACACGACTTCACCATCTCGATATATTGCAGATTCTCTTCCGCCTGATAATTCTTCCACTATACCTCCCTGTGCAACTAACGCCCGCCTAAGGGG
>NZ_WPDC01000242.1:0-796 GCF_035615595.1 Vibrio sp. R-1
CCCTTAGGCGGGCGTTAAATTGCAGTCAAGGATGGTGGATTATCAAAATTGATATTTATGATGTATTTATTGGCGAATCGGCCTTTGGTAATCCTTGCGGGGTGCTAGAGCTAAATGGCTGGCTTTCCGATAGCGAGTTACGTCAAATAACCCGTGAAGTTGGACAGCCTGTGACTTCTTTCATTACTCACGCCGACGGACAGTTTCACATTCGTTGGTTTGCATTGGATGGTGAAATTAATCTTTGTGGTCACGGGAGTTTAGGCGCTGGTGCAGCGATCCTTTCTAAGTACCAACTGGAAAGTGTTGTTTTCAACAGTAAATACGGTGAAGTGGTGATTTCTAAAAGAGATGACCAATATTCATTGGTATTACCAAGCTGGGAAGCAAAGCCTTGTGCCGTTCCAGTAGAAATCTCTGATTTAGCGACGGATGCGATTGATGTTTTTTCTACCCGAGACTTAGTCTTGGTTTTGCCTTCGGTGGAGGCTGTCATGAATTTCCAGCCAGATGATGATCGCTTGAGAGAAATCAACGAATACCATGCTCTGATTGTAACGGCTGCAAATGGTAATAGTGGTTATGTTCTAAGATACTTTGCTCCCCAAATTGGCATATCTGAGGATTTAGCAACGGGCTCAGCACAATGCTCTCTTGCACCGTATTGGTTTAAAAAACTTGGGTCCGATGCATTGAATGCGCGTCAACTTTCAATGTCAGGTGGTTATTTTGAAGTAGAGAGAACAACTGAAAATTCAATTACAGTATTTGCCCAATCAAAGCGGCGAGCAATTGC
>NZ_WPDC01000243.1:0-795 GCF_035615595.1 Vibrio sp. R-1
ATTTTCAGATCCAGTTTGAAATTACGGATGATTTTCTCATCCAAACAGCTTCGCAAAAACTTATTCATCGCTGTCATATCATTGGAGCTGTAAAAATCGAGCATCAGCGTATTAAACTCTTGTTGACGCTTTGCTTGAACATTGATGATCGGAAAACCATTAGCTAAAAGGATCCCATTCATCATAAAACGGCCAGTACGCTTATTAACGTCCCAAAAAAATTGGGTTCGGGCCATTTGTAAAAATGCAGTGATCGCCTGATCGTAAATATCAGCCTCATTGCCTACTTGTTGCTCAACCTCAATCCACTTTGCATCCAACTCATCCGGAGCTGGAGGTTCATACTCAGAGCCCGTTATAGAAACATAACCCGAACGGAATTTTCCCCACTCCAATGCCTCTTCTTGCCCGGCGATGTTGTGAATTTTTAAGGCTATTTCTTTAGTAAATTTAAACTCTCCACGATCGACCAAAGCAAAGATAAATTCCCATGCTTTAGCTTGGTTCATGGCCATGTTTTGATCACTGATTCGATGACCACCGACAGTGATCCCATCAAGGATGGTTTGTACCTCTGGCAAAGTCATTGCAACACCTTCAAGGTTCACCGCATCATAAACCAGAGCAGGCACATCTCTTTTAGCAAGCTGCTTAGCCAAAGCTATATTTGGCTTCATATGCCAAGTGTTATCTGAAAATGCTGTCATAGCGATATTCTTCAATTTAAGTAAAACTAGGCCAAGTATACACTTGTGAGCAGACAAGGTGGTAGAAGTCGGCTAACGCCCGCCTAAG
>NZ_WPDC01000244.1:0-793 GCF_035615595.1 Vibrio sp. R-1
CGTGCGCTTTGTTCCAGCGAAACAAACAACGGCTTTACAAACTTTGCTTCTTCTTGATAACGATTTCTCGTATCCCAAAGATCAACTGCATGTTGAATGTTAAGCCAAAATTCTGGGGTGTTACCTAATGCCGCGGCTAACTTGATTGCTACCGGAGCTGTTAACACACCACCATTAATTAAATTACTCACCGTATTTCTGTGTACCCCCATCGCTTCAGCGAGCGCTTTTGATGTGATGCCCATTGGTTCAAGAAATTCAACTTTTAACATTTCCCCAACGCTAACTGGACGACGTTTTGTCTTACGCATAGTCGTTACCTCAATACTTATGTGGGTCTAAGTAAGTATTTAGTGCAACACCATCAACCCACTGAAAAATCAAACGATACTGTTTGTTCACTCGAATTGAACACCAACCTTTAAGATTTCCTTCAAGATGTTCAAAACGATTACCCGGTGGAATTCTTAAGTCTGATTCAGCTTGAGCTGCATCTAAGATTTCCAGCTTCCGAAATAGAGCATTCTCTATGCTACTTGGAATTAAACGATGTCGTTTATCATCCTCGTAAAACTGCTCTAACCACTTATCTTTAAATTCTAATGCCATTGCAACTTGCACTGTCTCATTGTGCATCCATAGACAAAGACTATCGCATAATGACACTGTGCACAAGTTTGATTTGTAGGAAGGATTTCAGAAAAGTACATAACGCTCGCCTAAGGGGCTGGCAACGCATTAACAAAACTCAAACACAGCAACCGTAACCACCGCAGCTCAATGGGACTGGAAA
>NZ_WPDC01000245.1:0-792 GCF_035615595.1 Vibrio sp. R-1
AGGCGGGCGTTAGCTTTATCCATCAGTTTATCGTAGGAAAAATAGTGGTTATACAAGAACAAGCGTTAAGCAAATTAGCGAATGCCATGAGGATTTATGGCGAAGCACATATGAATTTCAATCGTTTAAAGTTGGTTGATGCCGAAGAGGCTATTGATAACTTAGATAGGGCTATGGAAGCAAAGCTTGAAGCTTTCCATAGCTTGTATGATGTAACAAAGGATCTTTTTGATTACTTTGACCATGCAGATACAGCAGTTCTGATTTTATTGAGAAATGCGGTTCATCACCGTAACCATTTGTTGTTTAAAACTTGGAATCAAGAAATGGGCTTAAATGATGGGCACAAGAAGTATTTAGGTGCAGAGTTTTTGCTCGCAAGCCACAATATATTGACTAATGGTCATAAAATGAAGCACTTATATAAGCTAGAGGACTTCTACCTCCGAGTTGATGCTTCACTAGGCTCACCATTTCTTGAAGATCGTATGAGCGATAAAAATCGCCAGAAATTGTTAAACCAACTTGAAAATGATCTGAGCTTTGGCGAACTTAAAAAGTATGCCCAAGGTGAAAGATATCCGCTAAAGCAGGTTTATGTAAATATCATCCCAATTTATATATCAGCAGCTGTTAAAGTCTTTAAAGCTCTCAATGATCAAGGTGTAAAGTTTGTCGGCTTTGATGCAAACGCATATAAAGAAGCATTCACAAATGAGTTAGCTGTAGATTTAGGGTCATTTGATTATTCAACAATACGGATCTTGTAAAATAAAGCTAACAAACGCCTCA
>NZ_WPDC01000246.1:0-788 GCF_035615595.1 Vibrio sp. R-1
TCTATGCTCATGGGGGTTCACTCACTTGCCGCCTAGCTGCCACTCCAAGTAGTTTGGGTATAAATAGGCGGCTATTAATAACACGTCTGCTGCTCGCTTTTGAGAGCTTTCAGTCAAATCTTTTGCCCTGACTGGCAAAGCGTACGAAAAATCGGTACTTTTCGCGCAACCCTATTTTGTTGAGAATCCCGTGTGAAAACTAAGCTGATTACCCGAGCTGGCTACAACAAGCTCAAGCAAGAGCTCGACTATTTATGGAAAGAACAACGTCCCGAGATCACTCAAAAAGTCTCTTGGGCGGCGAGCCTTGGCGATCGCTCAGAGAACGCTGATTACACTTACAACAAGCGTCTGCTGCGCCAGATTGATCGTCGTGTGCGCTTCCTGAGTAAGTTGCTGCCAGAGCTGAAAATCGTGGATTATTCACCGCAGCAAGAAGGCAAAGTGTTTTTCGGTGCTTGGGTGGAAATTGAAAACGAAGCCGGAGAGGTGAAGAAGTTTCGCATTGTCGGCCCCGAAGAGATTTATGGCGATGCCAAAGATTACATCTCGATTGATTCCCCGATGGCGCGCGCGCTACTCAAAAAGCAAGTGGATGAAGAGTTTCAGGTACAAACCCCAACAGGCATGAAAGAGTGGTTTATCAATTCGATTGAGTACGAGAAAGGGGAGTCGTGAGCCATTTATCTCTTTCCTACTTGAAATGGCAGGGGGCTACGTTCGTTCACCCCAATTACATAGTCTATCTATGCTCATGGGGATTTACTTACTGCCGCCTACCTGCAACT
>NZ_WPDC01000247.1:0-782 GCF_035615595.1 Vibrio sp. R-1
GAATAAGGAAATTCAGTGGATATATTCGGATTATTGTCGGAAGCATTAGCTCAAGTTTGGTATTTAATTCCTTTATTATTCGTCATCTCGCTTTTTAAGAGTCGGTGGTTTAAAGGTGTGTTTGGCGAATTTCTGGTAAACAAACTACTGTCCCAGTTGCCGACATCAGATTATACGCTGGTAAAAGACGTTACTTTGCCTACAGAAGACGGTACAACTCAAATCGATCATATTGTTGTATCTAAGTTTGGTGTTTTTGTAATCGAAACTAAGAACATGAAAGGTTGGATTTTTGGTTCAAAAGAGCAAAAGCAGTGGACTCAAAAAATCTATCGTCACTCCTCTAAGTTTCAGAATCCCCTTCATCAAAATTACAAGCATGTTAAAACGCTGGAATCATTGCTAAACATAGACTCATCAAAAACACACTCAGTAATTGTGTTCATTGGCGACAGTACGTTCAAAACAGATATGCCTGAAAACGTCACTTATGCACGAGGCTGTTTAAACTACATCAAGCAGTTCGATCAACCGGTCTTTTCGGATGCAGAGTACATTCAGCTCATTGATGCGATTAACAACGTCAAACTTGATAGAGGCGTTGTAACAGACTTTAAGCATCGAAAGCATGTTAAAGAGCTGGTTGCATCAAAAGAGTTCGTAAAGCAATGTTCGCGTTGTGGTTCAGAAATGGTTTTACGTGAAACTAAGCGCGGTGAGAATAAGGGAAAACAGTTTTGGGGGTGTTCTGGATTCCCCAAGTGTAAAAGTGTAGAAAAATT
>NZ_WPDC01000248.1:0-776 GCF_035615595.1 Vibrio sp. R-1
GGACTGGAAATGCCGCGCGTTGACAGTCCCTTTGAGGCGTTTGTTAGCCGTTTTATCCAAACCTACTGTTTCGTAAGCATTAACCGACGCAAATCTCGCTCCGCACGCATAACAAAAAGAATACGAACCTTTGCATCATCATACTTGTAGAAAACACGACACGGATTTACAACGACTTCACGATAATTGAGGTGTTCTAGTTCTGGCGGGATACGTCCAGATTCTGGAAAATCGGCCAAACGTTCAACTTTTGTAAACACGGTTTGCACCAGTTGTCTAGCAGCGACGACATTTTCAAGCGCGATGTATTCAGCAATATCATTCAGATCGGATAGAGCCGGCTCCGTCCAAATTATTTCAACCATTTTGACATTCTGTCCTTAGCATCTTGATGGCTGACCACTTTTCCATCCGCTAGAGCTCGCTCTCCACGAGCAATACCTTCCAGGATCGCTAAACGGTTTTGCATAAATTCATAGTCGTCTACATCAATAAGATAAGCTGACGGTTTTCCGTGCTCAGTTATCAATACTGGCTCTTTCGTATCATGAAGATCGGCAAGGATCTTAGTGGCCTGACGTTTTAGTGACGTCACAAGTTCTACTTTCATTTGAGCTGCTCCAAAGAAACACTGGAGTGATACTATTCTATCACTCTGAGCATAGCAAGTTTTCAAACGGCTAACGCCCGCTTAAGGGGCAGCCAACGCCACTACCAACTTTCCGCATAACACCGTAATCACCAAAACCAACGCATGGTAAAAATGCCGCGCGTTG
>NZ_WPDC01000249.1:0-774 GCF_035615595.1 Vibrio sp. R-1
AGTGGTTGTGCGTTGCCAGCCCCTTAGGCGGGCGTTATGTTTTGGGCTCAGATTTTTAAACGGGAGTGAAAGTGAAAATTGATAACGAAATTGATAGACTTCTTTTGCTAGATGATGAGATGAAAATTTCAGTCATTGGCTTTTCTTTAATTGAGGAAAAAATTGAGGATTTGATTGAGCTTGGTTTAGAAAGTGGGCATCGTGTTGAAATAAAGAAGATGTCAACAATGATCAAGGTAGATCTAGCAATAGGTTTAGGTGTACTTCCACCTGATTATAAAGGGGTAATCAAAAAGCTTTATAAACTTCGTTGTGAGTATGCCCATAAGATATATATTGGCTCCTTTCCCAAAGAAATTGATCATATCGAGTTGTCATTATCTCCAAGTCAGCGAGATGCACTTAAAGAAACTGAAAAAAAACTCAATAAGTTTGAAATTCTACGTTATGCCACAATTAGCACTATTTTTAGTATTGAACAGTGTGTTAAAAATTATACCCATAAACTCGAAACAGATAAAAAAACCAGAGTTTACAATGTAAAGCCAACGTTTGGATTGGGATTAGGGATCCCGGTTCCGAGTGAAAAAATGATAAATAGCTTACTTGAAAATATGTGGAACACACGACTTCATCAGAGTGCTCAACGTGCTTTAGATACTATGAACATAACAAGGTCATCAAACTGCTACAAGTAGGCAAGTTTATCATTTTGATTTAAAGTGGCAGCAACCAATAAAATTGTAAAAATTCAATGTAATCAATAAATAATAA
>NZ_WPDC01000250.1:0-765 GCF_035615595.1 Vibrio sp. R-1
CGGGCGTTATGCATGTTGGCCACCAATATAATAAGGCGTATTGTCCATGATTAAAAATAGCTCGCAGAGTGCGTTCGCATTGATAAAGTTCTTTAGTCAAAGGGAGCATTATCTAAGTTTTTTAGCGGGAACAAGTTTATTTCGTACTCCTCATTATTACCGTACTTGTGAAGATATTGGTAGAGGTGATCGAAATGAATCTTGCATACTATTTTGGGATAGAAAGCTTGGAGGACCTAAACCTAAGTTCATTAGGCCAGATGGGTTAGAAATCAGTGATAAAGAGTTTGATAGTGTATTAGTTTACCCTATTCATGAGCAACATGATGCTTGGATGCAATCTTGGGCTATTATGGGCTCTCACAATGATTTTGAGGGAGCCTTGGAGCAGATGCAGCAAGAATTCGGGCTGTTTTTCGTTATTTTGCCTGCAAATAGAATTCAGGACTACGCACAGTTAGTAGAAAAAGCTAGTGGCTTAAAAGTCAGTTTTGGTGCAGTTCAATACTCAGAAGATCCAACAGAGCGCTCTCTGACAGTAAAAGATTCCAGATTTAGCTATCAAAAAGAGTTTAGATTTTTTGCTGGGAAGTGCCCCAAAGGAGAGTTGCAAGAAAAGTTTTTTGAATTACCTGAACTTAGAAAATTGTTGTTAAATGCTCAGAGTTTGAAGTTTACCTCACCAAATGGTGTTGTTAAATACTGTTCAGTCGGACATGGTCGTACTGTAACTGTAAAACCCTGATCGTTTGTTGAAAAAACATG
>NZ_WPDC01000251.1:0-763 GCF_035615595.1 Vibrio sp. R-1
AGGATATTTTCCCAATGAGCTGAGTTTGCAAATTTTCTAACCTGATTGTATGAAAAACTCTCTCGGCTTGTGTCTCCAAACTTATTTGAAAACATAAATATAAAATTTAATGCACTCTCTGCTGCCCAATTCGCACACCCGGCACTAAGTATTTTTCCTGTCCATAACGGGGCCCAATCAGCAACAAGAGGATTAAGATTAAATTTCCCTTTAAGTTGTTTAACTAACTTAATAGGTTTTACATTACCAACATAATTGATCTCTATTGGCTGAATAAATGGCTTATAATGTACTAGAGCATTCCTTAATTTAATTAGAAGATCTACACTCTGATATGGCTCAATTGATTTATCAAATGGTTCTTTTTTCAGTAAATCCAAAATGATACTGTACTTATCTATAATTGACTGCTTTTCGAAACTAGTAACATCGAATTTCGCTAAAGTACTATTTGGTAGCTCTGCAAGTGTTAAGTGAGAAAACTCATTTATATGTGCTTCGAGCGCACATACAGAAGATATAATTGCATTCATTACAAATGAATCATGCGCAACACGTTGAAAATACTTATCTTTAGAACTGGCACATTCAATTTTATTTGCCATTTCAGCGAAAAAGAACGCTGACTCAAAATGGCTATGTGATAAATAATCTGTATGTTCTTGTTGTATCAAACTTTACCATCCTCTAACGCCCGCCTAAGGGGCTGACAACGCATTACACTAAACTCAACCACAACAACCGAAACCATTTCAGCTCATTG
>NZ_WPDC01000252.1:0-751 GCF_035615595.1 Vibrio sp. R-1
AAGCTTCGGGGCTTGTGGATTTTCAGCGACTTGATATCGCTGAGCTTTCAACACGTTCTACCAAATTAGCATCAGGAAAACTCGAAAGCCAAGTTGTGACATTTGAATGCTAAAAGCTGAGTTTTCAAAGCAATTAAACCCAGATTTTGATGATTTTCGCTTTAAGAAGCTAACGCCCGCTTAAGTGGTGAGCAACGCTACCACGAAACTCAACTACTGCACCGTAAACACAAAAGCCAAAGCAAACCAAAACCGCCAAGCGTTGCGAATCCGCCTTAAAGCGTTTGTTAAATGACTTACACGACGGTTACTACTTTAATTAATTGCTTCTCTATGGACTGTGCTAATTCATCAGCATCTCTGGCATTATCCATTAATTCGATACGCTTTTCAGGTGTAACTTTACCTCTATTACTATCTGATATGCGAAAGCAAACAGTGAAATATTTAGCAATTTCATCTGCAAGAGGTTTATCAAAGTAAAAAACAGCATTCTTTGACGGGTAATAGAACTTGCTTACACTTGAAGTTTCCGCACCATCCCATTTCTGAGTCATATGCATTTTCAACTCAAAAAATGCATCATAAATCGCTTTTTGATGCTGATGTAAACTGATCTGATTTGCTTTTTTAGCTTCAGACCAGGCCCAACGAGCATATAGAGCAGACAAAGCCGCTACCACCAATGAAACGACTGCCGTAGCATCTGATATATCCAAGATTCCTCCTGTCATTTAACGCCCGCCTAAGG
>NZ_WPDC01000253.1:0-730 GCF_035615595.1 Vibrio sp. R-1
TCGGCTATGTGTGACAACGTTTCTGGATGGCGCTGTACTAACTTTAAAAGAGTGACCGCTTGACCATTTGGCACACTACGACCTTGTTCCCAGTTTTCTAATGTGCGCGAAGACGTATGAAGTAACCGCGCGAAGACTCCGCGGGACATATTGAACTGCTCGCGAATACTCACGATTTCATCCGGTGAGATGTTCAACTCACCCACATCATTCACATGATGTGTTTTCAGAGTAAGCTTACCTTCTGAATGCTGCTTAGCCTCAACAAGAGCTGAGCTTAACTCTGCAAATAAATCACGATTGCTCATTGCGCCACGCCTCCATAAAAGCCATTAGTTGTTTCCTTTGATTTGCATTCAAGTCAGACATTTCATTTTTGCCGTAAATGGTTAGCAAATAGAAACGCCTCTTTTCATCGAGAAAGTAATAGATAATCCGTGAACCACCACGCTTTCCCTTGCCTTTACTCGCAACTCGAATTTTTCGCAAACCGCCAGTACCTTGAATCACATCACCCTGCTTGGGGTTTAGCATTAGCTCTGCTTGAAAGAGCCTATACTCCTCATCACTGAGATATTCATCTCGGTACTTTTCAAAAATTGTTGATTCGACAAATACACTTTTCATACAGAAAGTGTACGCACCAAGCGTACAAATGGCAAGGATTAGTTCAGGATAAGAGCTATAACGCCCGCCTAAGGGGCTGCCAACGCATAACACTACACTCAAG
>NZ_WPDC01000254.1:0-729 GCF_035615595.1 Vibrio sp. R-1
GCGTTTCCAGTCCCATTGATCCGTGGTGGTTTCGATTGTTGTGTTTGAGTTTAGCGGTAATGCGTTGTCAGCCCCTTAGGCGGGCGTTATAGTGAATATGAGTAAAGAGAGTTTAATTTTGGAATTAAGTAGTCTTCAAAGCCTGCTACAGTTTTTTGCGGCAATATATTTGGCGGCTGAATGGGTTAGTCTGGATCGCCTGATTTATCACTATAAAAATAAACAGAAGAAAGAACTTAGCTTTCGTCTTCGATTAGTAAAAGCTTTCAATAAAGAACTTCAGGAGTTTTGGTGTGAGTTGCAGGATGACCATTTTAAGTTAATTAATACGTATGAGCTTGATAAAAGGTACTCATTTTTCCGACGTACTTGTTTAGTATTTTTCTTGCTTTCATTTTTTGGACTAGCGTTGGCCACTTTTTACGGTGAAACTAAAGTTGACGTTGTCTATGCCATTGTCGCTTTCGGTTTCTTTTGTCTGCCACTGATTTACATAATTTTCCGACTAGTAATACCGATTAAAAGTGATTTCAAATTAAACAGAAAAGAAATAGAAAAAATATTGGTACCATTGGAGCAAGCTGACAAACAGTTCCGAGAAAATAATAAATATCCTCAACGACGCGATGCTTTACAGAAGAAAATACAGGGGGATTTGAACGCCCTAGATGATCATCGGAGTAAGCTGAAGGAATATAAAGAAAGATATGATGAACATATGAAAAATTC
>NZ_WPDC01000255.1:0-716 GCF_035615595.1 Vibrio sp. R-1
GTGGTAATGCGTTGTCAGACCCTTAGGCGGGCGTTAGTTTGCAATCGTAGACTAAGAAACAAAGCGTGAGTGTTTGAGATGCTTTTGGGGCAGCTGTGATTGCCCTAATACTGCAACAATGAGAATAAAGTCTGCTTCTTTGGTGTAATAAGCCATGTGTTTCCCCACTGGAAAGTAAAAACCATTTTGGTAAATATCTTCACAGCTTTTTCCTAGTCCTGGGTTATCCGCTAGAGTTTGGAAACCTGAAAGCAAGGTCGACTTATATTTTTGCCACTGCGTTTCAGCGAAATTTTCAATAGTGTAGTGTTTAATCTTGAGTAAGTGCTCTTGGGCTAATTGGCTGAGCTTATATTGTTTATTTTGCATATTGAGGTAAACGCTCAATCAAAGGGTGTTTAGAAAAGCGGCACCATCGACGGTTTTGCCACTATCTAAGTCTTTCTGAGCAGACTCAAAGCAGTGTTTGAGATAATCGAGTTTCATGGCTTCAAGTTCTTCAAAGTCCTTAATGGACATGACAACGACAGTATTCTTACTGTTTTTGCTGATGATGACAGGTTCGCGCTGTGCGCTTAGAAGAAGTTCACCAAAATTTCGTTTAGCATCATTTGCTGTTAGTGTGTGCATAACTAGGCTCCTCACTCAAAGTTTGAAAGAGTATAGCTCATGGTGCGAAGTGTTTAAAATGATTAAATCGCACGATCTTGGTGAAA
>NZ_WPDC01000256.1:0-710 GCF_035615595.1 Vibrio sp. R-1
TGCGACACTTTCGGCAAAACTCTTCCAGTCTTCGTTTTCTACTAATGTAGATCGATACACCTTTATGTTTGAGCAACCGGAAATATTCTTAATAACTGATTTAACATGGTCAGCGACTGATTGTGGCAGCCATGGACTCAGGACAATACGGTTAATTGACGCCAAATCAAATTTCAGGCGTAGTATCGGGCCAAGATCGGTATCCGAACCGACAAACAGTCTAAACTCTTGTTCATCTTTAAAAACTATTCGCTTCAAAAATGGAAACTCATCAGTTTCGGGATTTATCTCTCTAAGTTCTGTAATTTTTTTATACTCAACGGATTTGGTTTGTAAATCAGTTTGGTTTTCCAGACTTGTTAAAAGCTGATCTCTGTTGAACTCAACATATATCCCACTAGTGCCACTCGAGAAAATCTTCCAATGGTGATACGTTTCAGAAGCTTCAGTCAAACAAAGTGCATATGTGGATTTTAAACCTTTAACTTTGGCATATTGTTTTATATAGAAAGAGTCATTCCTATCATCCCATGTTTCTGGATTCAATAGAGCCATCTCTTTTGTAACCAACATATCTATTAAAAAAGGTAGCTCTGTATATCTCTTTAATGATAGTCCCAATTTTAACTCCTTATTTTCTGTTGCATAACGCCCGCTTAAGGGGCAGCCAACGCTATCACCAACTTGCCGCATAACATCGTAATCACAAT
>NZ_WPDC01000257.1:0-703 GCF_035615595.1 Vibrio sp. R-1
AGTGTGATGCGTTGCCAGCCCCTTAGGCGGGCGTTATGTGAATTTTGTGAACAACAAAGAGATTGGTAATGGTAAATTTTACTGCTGGGAAGTGGATTTCTGAACCGAAAGTGAGTGAAGTCACTTCAGAGTTTGTGTCGATAACTACTGAGCCGAAAACAGATTTTTGGCAACGTTCTTATTATGGTTTTCGTAATGAAAATGCTCCTGCATTATTGATTGACTCAAAAGACAATTTCACATTTACCGCTAAGGTAAGTTTTGCTTATCAACAGCTGTTTGATCAATGTGGATTGATCGTTTATATCGATAATGAAAATTGGTTTAAAGCTTCGATAGAGTACGAAAATCAATCATTTTCTAGACTTGGTAGTGTAGTTACAAATTTAGGGTATTCAGATTGGGCAACTACCGATATCCCGCTTCCTAAAGAGATTTGGTATCGTTTAAGTCGTAGAGGGCCAGATTTTCTTATCGAATCCTCGTTTGATGGCTTGGTTTTTAACCAGATGCGTATCTTTCACTTACATCAGTTGGGAGAGACTACGATAGATATGGGTAAATGTAATCCCCCTTTGCCGACACAAAAAGTGGCCAGTTTTGGAGTTTATGCGTGTAGTCCTTCAGAATCATCGTTTACAGCAAAATTTACCGAAATGAGCCTGGAGCCTTGTAAATGGTTAGCTCACTAGGCTCAAATTCA
>NZ_WPDC01000258.1:0-702 GCF_035615595.1 Vibrio sp. R-1
ACGAATTTTTTACTCAATTTTTTGACTCGCTCACTGAAAACTAGACAACGTTTCAAGTTAACGTCATCTAGGTCATAAAACTCTAGTAAATAATGTGTTGATACGACAGCAGCGTTAACTGTGGACGATAGAATAAAAAGTAACTCGCTATCTTTAATGCTTGATGTCAATACTATAGTTCCATTTTCAAAATTTTTAGATGCCAAAGCAGTAATGTTGCCGTGAGCATGGCGGCAAAGTTGGTTATAAACCGTACTGTAAAGTTCTTCACAACCTGCTTTTTTAAACTTGTCCGCAATGTCAAGGCTACGCTTAACAGGTTTTAGTTTATCGAGTGACTCTTTTCTTATTGATGATGAACCCAAGTAATAAGGATTTGAATCAGAATATTGCTTCATGTGTTTATATTCAGATTTACTTTCGGCAGCAAAAACCTGCTCTATATAAGAGCTATCGATTATTAGACATCGTAAATCTACCAATGACTCAAGAGAGCTTCTCATGATAACTGGTATTGATGTGTAACAGCCATTTTTAATCAAGACCATTATCTCTGAACACAAGGAATTTACTCGCGCCCAATAAGCCAACACAAATTTTGAATGCTGGTCTCTAAAGTGTAAGTCCTGAGTAAACTCCGTTCTAAAATCGACGAAATCACACCATATTTTTTCAAAATCTTCGATCATAGTAACCCAATTC
>NZ_WPDC01000259.1:0-701 GCF_035615595.1 Vibrio sp. R-1
TTATGAGGTAAAAATGACGAGAGTCGAGTTTTTTCATGCAATAAAAAAGAAAAGGTTAGAGCAACTTTCATTGGAAGAACTTGCTTATGCCCATTTATCTGATAGTAATTTTACGGAGACAAATCATGGTTTACTAACATCGTCATTGTCTACCGTTTTACGAGAAATCAGACATGTTAAATGGCAAACATATGGAAGTTCATTTTTACCATTGTCTGCCGCATTTACGGTTCTAGATCAGCTTGGATATTGCTATCAAAATGCGGAGTTGCCTGAGTTCAGTAATCAGAAAGCAAGCTCAATTAAAAAGTCGCTCTACTATTTTTGTGGTTTTGGTGAAAATGACACTGACACTCAGACTTTGGTTGCTTTGCGAAATTCTTTCCTTCATACGGCTAGCGGTTTATCTAAAGCGCAATTCACTAATCAACCAAATCATATGTTTGTGTTTAACCCAGAAGCTGATGAGTTAATTACTTACCCTACTGAAGTTTGGGATGGTAACTTCGCAAATTTGACTAATGCACACAGCACTTTTGTTAACCAGAAAAAATTGATCGCAATGGTAGAAGAGGCTGTAGAAAAAGCTCAAAGCCTACTATACGCAAAAAAGCTAGTCGTTAGCCTACCGGAAGGGTGTCCAGAGTTTTATTACAGGTTCCTCAAACATATCGAACAATAAATTTAACAAACGCCTCAAG
>NZ_WPDC01000260.1:0-699 GCF_035615595.1 Vibrio sp. R-1
TATTCCATAATTATTTGTTGTCAGTTGACAAGAAGTCATCAAAATGCTCGATATTAAGTGATGCTTTTATCAATCAAATTTATCGAGGTTATACTTTTGCCTTCATTCTTTGGTTTTGCTCTAGTTTCAAGCCTACCCGCCCCCCAGCTAAAGCGCTTATTGATGGGCGCTATCGTGATAACTTCAATGGGACCATTACCGATACCAAAACTAACCTTATCTGGATGCGTTGCAGTTTTGGGCCGCAATGGACTGGCAGTACCTGTGTCGGTTTGTCCATGGAGACGGATTGGAATTATGCGCTGAAAACCGCAGTGAGTTTTTTTAGCTATGCAGGTCATAACACGGCAAGATATTTTGCAACGTTTACTCGCTGATTTACCGATTGAACCGCTCGACTACCGCCAGCTTGCTGAGCTTAGTGAGGGGCATTCCGGTGCGGATCTCAAAGGCTGGGTCGATGCCGTGAGTGAGCAAGTGATAGAGCAAATTTTGCGCACCGGACAAGACAGCACCATCACCATGGACGTTCTCCGCGAGCACATTCGCCAGCGTCAGCCAAGCACGCTAGAGTGGTTTGAATCGGCCAAGCAGGTCGTGGAATACGCCAATCACAGCGGCGTATTTGATGAACTCGCCCGTTATTTAGAGCAGCACCCCACCGGCAAAAAACGCCGCATGGGATTTTTTTAAACAGGA
>NZ_WPDC01000261.1:0-697 GCF_035615595.1 Vibrio sp. R-1
GTTCGTTCACTCCAATCACAGAGTTTTCCTATGCTCATGGGGACTTACTTGCCGCCTAGCTGCAACTCCAAGTCGTTTGGGGATAGGCTGGGAGTCACTCTCAACCGACAAGATATAAGCAAGGAGTAAGGATGATTGATAGTCAAGGCTGGTACCGCCTCGCCAGAAAAGTACCTTCTCCACATTGTGATGCGCGCCATGATAGTGAGGATGTTTCTCTACTGGTGGTGCACAACATCAGCTTGCCCCCCGGCCAGTTTGGCGGCCCGTACATTGAGCAGTTTTTTCTGGGCGAGCTGGATGCCAATCAACATTCGTTTTTTAAGGTGATCGCCAAGATGCGCGTCTCGGCGCACTGCGTGATCCGCCGTGATGGTGAGGTGGTGCAGTTTGTGCCGTTTCATCTGCGCGCGTGGCATGCGGGTGTTTCCTCTTTTGCAGGTCGAGCCAAGTGCAATGATTACTCGATTGGTATTGAGCTGGAGGGGAGCGATGTTGTGCCGTATACCGATGCGCAATATCAAGCGCTGACTGAGCTGACCCAAGCCTTGATGGAGCGCTACCCGCACATCACGCTGCCGCGCATTACTGGGCATCAATATATTGCACCGTTGCGTAAAACTGACCCCGGTTTGGTGTTTGACTGGCGGCGTTTTCGGGCTGGGTTGAAGTCATAGGTTTTAGTTGGTGCGAAATA
>NZ_WPDC01000262.1:0-697 GCF_035615595.1 Vibrio sp. R-1
ATTGAGTGCTTTTGTGCGTTGTTCGCCCCTTAATGCGGCGTTAGCTAACAATTTTTAACTAGGGCTTAGCAAAGTAGCTAAGCCCTTAGAGGAAGCTAATCCAACTTTTCAAAAACAATACAGCAAGCAGCTGGGCTTTCGCCTGTAATGCTAATTACTGCGTTGTAACCATTATGATCTTCGTCATAAATCCCTTTAGTAGAGTAATGTTTACCATCTTTATCAGCTGCTTTATGCGCAACTCTTGCGTCTTTGTAGCCATTTTTGTTGTGGCTTTATTTGATGGCGTTGCAGCCATTATTGCCCAACCAGATCCATTCGGCATAGTTACATTCAGAGTAATATTCGAACCAGCCCCTTTGGCATGAGCTCCGATTTCCCATAGACTCTGACTATGAACGGTATTGCCTTTGCTTATATCAACAATACTTCCATGCTCAAGGTAGTAATCTACTTTGATTGAAGCATCTGTATCGTTGTACAAACCTATTGCTAAGTCATTTCTATGCGGGTTTCCGCCAAAAATGTCATGAATCAATTGGTTAACATCAATT
Organism: Vibrio sp. R-1; assembly: GCF_035615595.1. Classification (NCBI taxonomy): domain Bacteria; kingdom Pseudomonadati; phylum Pseudomonadota; class Gammaproteobacteria; order Vibrionales; family Vibrionaceae; genus Vibrio; species Vibrio sp. R-1. The sequence continues at coordinate 555 of NZ_WPDC01000262.1, forward strand.
GTAAAACTAGTATCTGTACTCATTTGAAGTCCTCATTATTTATCCTTAGCCAACTGCATATCTCATATGCAGTTATTGGCACATTTCGAGGTGTGGGTTTATCAAGAAACTGACTTATGATTGATAGCTAACAAACGCCTCAA
>NZ_WPDC01000263.1:0-692 GCF_035615595.1 Vibrio sp. R-1
GCTACGCGTTGACAGTCCTTCTTGAGGCGTTTGTTAGCTGTATGGCTCGATTTCCATTCCCAACTGAATTAAGTAAGCTTTCATAAATTTCATTCTCTTTTCAGCCTCTACCTTTGCTGACGCTGTATGCATTATTTCAGGCAATTTAAATAGCTTAGTGTAGAAATGATCTACCGTATTCACTCGATCATTCGGCTCACGTGTACCGCAAAAGGGGTCAGTTGCATCATATAAACCCACGCCTAAATTTGTGCTCACCTGAATGCAACGAGCAATCCCAATTGCACCTAGAGCATCGAGTCTATCAGCGTCCTGTACAACCTTTGCTTCAAGCGTGTCAGGTTGAACATTGGCGCTAAAACTATGAGCAATAATTGCGTGCTTTATAGCGTCGTGATATTCCTTCGGATAACCAATCTCATTAAGAAACTCCAGTGCCTTATCTGCTGCAATACGAGAGCTTTGAGCTTTGTTAGGATGATTCTTGGGAAATGAAAAACAATCGTGGAGATACGCTGCAGGTAAAACTACCTCAAGCATCGCACCTTCAATTTTGCTCAGCAGTTTGGCCGTTTTGACAACACGAAATACATGGTTTAAGTCATGCGCCAAATCTTGCTCCATTTCAGACTCAATGAAAGTGACAAATTGAGTCTCATAGTTTTCTACCACATTACTTCCTTGTTCATCGT
>NZ_WPDC01000264.1:0-691 GCF_035615595.1 Vibrio sp. R-1
TAGGCGGGCGTTATGTAAAAGGAGTCAACTTGCGGAGTATTTGCTATTTTCTAGCTATCATAGCTGTCCCTATGTTAACTATTGCTTTTTATGTGAATTTTCATCAACTTGAGTTTTCTAGTCATCAAATTGATTGGGGGGCGTTTGGTAGTTTTGTTGGCGGTGTATCGGCTCCGGTTGTTGCGGCAATAACACTCGTTTTTCTGGTTAAATCAAATCACGAGCAAGCAAGACAGACTTCCTTAAAAGTTTGTATTGAATTGGTGAATGACCACGCTACGCTGGTAAGCAATTACAGGCTGCCAAATGTTGCTTCTGAGCATTGGAGTGGAAGAGAGTCCTTAAAAGTGTTGTGGAAAAGTGTGATTGATGCTGATGATCCAAGCTCAAAGGTATTTGAGGATCGTCTCCAGTCTTATGGAGTAGAACTTGAACCTCTTGTTAGTAACCTGAAGTATGTTTTTCATTATATATCGGATGACGCTTTCTTAAGTAAAAGCGATAAGTTGAAGATGGTTCAGTTACTGATGTCCCGCTGTGAACGTCTGGAATTAAAGTTAATTAAAGTTCTTACATTACGTGATGATGAGTTAAAAAAATTAGTGTTAAAACATAAATTTTTCCCGAAAATGCAGTTAAACCCAGCCGAAGAAAAGTTGCTAAAATACGTTGTAGATAAAACGGCGTAGCC
>NZ_WPDC01000265.1:0-682 GCF_035615595.1 Vibrio sp. R-1
GTTTTTCGTGCACTATAGTTTGAACTTTAAAGATTTTGACATTTCTTTTATCGCATATTCAGCGGCTGCTTTTTTCGCTTTTTCTTTAGCTATATCCATTACTTCGCCATACAAATTATTCTCACCACAATTTGGACATTTAAGCATGTCATGCTCTAAGTAATCGATTTCACTATCAGCAACTAAGGTAGCATCGCAAAACAAGCACAAAACAGGAATTGGATCTAATTGAATATTCACGATTGATCACCATATATTTTTAATACAAAAGTAAGTAACGCTAGTATAAAGCCAAAGACAATAAACAGACCTTTATGATCTTCAACAAAATCAGAAAACTTTTTAAAAATTGTTCGTTCCGCTTTTCTTCTATTTGATTCATTTTTCGATTTTACAGCTGATAATCCTTTTTGAGTAATAACCAAATTACCATAACTGCCTCTGCCACCAGCCGTACATTTAACCCACTCATGAGCTTTACATACATCAACAACTTTCTCAAATTCAGATAATGTATATTTGGACTTGTACTTATTATTATATTGTTCAATAAAATCGTCATCGACATGAATATAAACAAGAGAAGCGATTTCTCCTCTGGATTCCATAGTATCTAAAAAAATATTTAAAAAATTAAACCTATCCACGTTTACTCCCCGAAAACTTAACGCCCGCCTAAGGG
>NZ_WPDC01000266.1:0-681 GCF_035615595.1 Vibrio sp. R-1
TGCCAGCCCCTTAGGTGGGCGTTATGAGCCAATATGGAGAAATTAATTTGTACGGTCCAAATCCAAATGATAAAGAGCCAATGAAAGGTTTTCCTCAAGTCGGCTATCTAAAAAACTATATTAAGTCTCCAAATATTGAAGTTGGTGATTATACGTATTACGACGATCCTAATGGGCCTGAGAATTTTGAAAGTAATGTGCTTTATCATTTTCCTTTTATTGGGGATAAGTTAAAGATTGGAAAATTTTGTGCTATTGCTAAAGACGTTAAGTTCATTATGAATGGTGCAAATCACAGTATGTCAGGTTTCTCAACTTACCCCTTTTTCATTTTTGGCAATGGTTGGGAAACGTCAGCCCCACAAGTTGGTGAGTTACCTTATAAGGGAGATACTGTAATTGGTAATGACGTCTGGTTGGGGTATGAGTCAACTATTATGCCTGGAATAACGATTGGTGATGGTGCAATCGTTGCTAGTAAGTCAGTAGTAACACAAGATGTGCCGCCTTATAGCATTGTTGGCGGAAATCCCGCAAAGGTTTTGAAACATCGTTTTGAGCCACATGTCGTAGATAAATTGTTAGCAATTGCATGGTGGGATTGGAGTGCGGAGAAAATAACGGAAAACCTAAAAGCAATAACACACAAGGAATTAGATTTGCTTTTAGCGGAAAGTGGCT
>NZ_WPDC01000267.1:0-676 GCF_035615595.1 Vibrio sp. R-1
TTATGCTACTTCATTGATAATCTCTAACTATTTGTAATTTTTAGGCTAAATCAGTGACAAGGAAGCTAGTGATAAGATGAAAATGATATTTGTAGATGCTGAAAATATAGGCCTCAAAGAATTGGAAAAGGTTAAAGCGACAGTAATTGATAAAGTGTTTGTCTTTTCCAAAGTCGAGTCAGTTCAGCGTATTTGTGAAAAATCACTATTTTTGTACCTTTCTGACTATCCTTCTGGCACAAATCAAGCCGACTTTTATATCATCGCTTACCTATCTAAAGTCCTGTTAGCATTAGACAAAAAACAGTTTAGTACAGTTATTTTTGAACTTTACAGTAATGATGAGAGTTTGATTTCTGCGTTCGAGTTTCAGTGTGGACAACTTGGCGCTAATGTCCAAACAATACGTACTAAAGACGATACCGTAGTTCAAATGCCTTGTGTGCAGCAAGAAAACACGCCACAAGATAAAGTGTTTTCTGCTCTTAAATCTCCGAAGGCTTTGGATCCGACATTACAAAAGCAATTAGGCTTATCTAAGTCTGATTTTACTAAGGCAATTAACGAGTTGACCAAGTCCAAAAAAATTCAACGTTCAGCAGAAAATAAACGAAAATGGGTTCGTTGTTAACAGTGGCATAACAAACGCCTCAAGAGGTACTGTCAACGCGTGGCG
>NZ_WPDC01000269.1:0-650 GCF_035615595.1 Vibrio sp. R-1
TGAGGCGTTTGTTATATGCCATTTTTACCACTATAATCAATGCGTATTTAAAATACGCACGGAGTAACTTCATGAGAACCACGTTTAGTACACAAGCACCCAAAAAGGCTACCAATCTTAGCTTAAACAGTGAGTTACTTGCTGAAGCTAAACGCCTTAATATCAATCTATCCGCTACGATGGAAAAAGCCTTAGAAAAAGAAGTTTCCTCTAGATTGAAAGCTGAATGGCTAGAACAAAATGCCGAAGCCATTGAAGCTTGTAACGAACTTACTGAGAAACATGGCTTTTTTTCTGATTCATACCGAGTATTCTGATGTCTCAATTTACCCTTTACGAAAATCTCGACAAAAGTACGTCTACCGCTTATCCCTATTTTGTTGACGTGCAAAGTGAGCTGCTCAGTATGCTAAATACTCGATTGGTGATCCCACTTACACCACTTGATTTACTAGAAAAGAAAGCACCAAGCCATTTGTGTCCAACGATCCATATTGAACAAGGCGACTTTGTCATTTTTACTCAACAAATGGCAAGTGTACCAACCAAAATCTTAGTTGAGCCAGTCGCAGACTTAAGCACTTTCAGAGATGAGATTATCGCTGCTATCGACTTTTTGATTACTGGCATATAACGCCCGCTTAAGGGGC
>NZ_WPDC01000270.1:0-635 GCF_035615595.1 Vibrio sp. R-1
AATAAACATAGTTTGCCTAATGAGTAAAAAGGGTGTAGTTTTTACTCATGATTAAATTTGAATTTGATGAAAACAAAAGCAGAAGTAATCTCGAAAAGCACGGTATTGATTTTCATACAGCTCAAGGGTTGTGGAATGATTCAGATCTTATCGAGATCCCTGCAAACACAAGTGATGAGCCCAGATATTTGGTTGTCGGTTTGCTAAACAGTAAGCATTGGTCAGGAGTAATTACCTACCGAGGTACGAATGTCAGGATCATCTCAGTTCGGCGTTCACGGAAAGCGGAGGTAAGCCTTTATGAAAGCGCATGAATTTGATGCCAAGTTTGAAAGTGACGACGATGATATCGTAATGGACTTGGATCTATCGCAAGCTAAAAGACCGATGCATAAGCAAAAACGAGTCAATGTAGATTTTCCAGCCTGGATGCTTGAGTCCTTGGACAGAGAAGCGAGTCGTATTGGTGTAACACGTCAATCAATCATTAAAATTTGGCTGGCAGAAAGGTTAGAGAGCGTGTCTCATCATTCAAGTGTGAGATAAACGGCTAACAAAGCATTTAAGATGGACTCACAACGCGTGGCATTTTTGCCATGCGTTTGTTTTTGTGATGAATTTGCTATGCATTGAGT
>NZ_WPDC01000271.1:0-629 GCF_035615595.1 Vibrio sp. R-1
TGCGTTGTCAGCCCCTTAGTCGGGCGTTATGCGCCAAATATTGGGTTCACATCCATGCTCTTATGAAGAATTCGGATCACCCTGATTTGTTGGCTGCCGATTTGCTGATAAAAGATGACGTGGCTCCCTTGGGGAAATTTTCTGTATCCCTCTCGAATTTCATCGCATGATTTACCGATGTCGGGATTTTCCGCTAAAAGCCAAAAGGAATCATCGAATTGCTTTAAATAAACATTTCGCTGCTCTTTTCCCCAGCGTCGTTGAGTGAATAAAGCAATATCCCGTAAATCGGCTTTAGCGGCGACAGTAAGATTAAATGGTTTCATCGAATGTTTTCACTATCGAGTTCATTGATGAAGCTATCAAGGTCATAATCAGCATCACCACTTTGCTCACCTTCAACAAGTAATTGACGGAGTGACTGTAGTTTGGTTTCTTGGTTTTCGAGTAGACGTAGCGCAGAGCGAATGACTTCACTTGCTGAGCCGTAACGTCCACTTTGTATTTGGCTTGTAATAAAGCCATCGAAGTGTTCACCAAGAGTGATACTTGTGTTTTTAGCCATGAGCCTATCTCCATAAATACCAAAAAGTACCTAATTATGGTATCAAATGGCATTTTGGGCAAGG
>NZ_WPDC01000272.1:0-629 GCF_035615595.1 Vibrio sp. R-1
TTTTATCACGTTTTGGGGCTATAATCGGCCTAACCTTTATTGATAGTAGGTGTGATATGAATCGAAAAGTTGAAGCTTACGGCGTTGATGCTGTTGAAAGACCGAAAATTAAGGCTAGTAAAAAGCTTGATTTGACTGGTGATGCTGGTCGTCAAATTGTGAAGTCTGAAACTAAACTTGCTTTGCGTACTCATCAGAAGACATTCACTAAACTGGCTGATATGTAATGGATATCATCTGTTTTCCTTTTGAACGAGTGATCGAGATTAATGCTTTCATCCTAAAAACAGAACCAGGAATGAAAGGAGCCGTTGATATTCCCAAGCTTCAGGGGGCATTAGGTCGAATCGATAATGCCATCGTTTATGAAGGACTGGATGATGTTTTTGAAATCGCTGCTAAATACACTGCTTGTATAGCGGTTTCACATGCGCTACCTGATGCGAACAAACGCACAGGTTTGGCTGTGGCACTTGAATATTTATCACTTAACGATTTTGAGCTTACGCAGGAAAACGATTTACTTGCGGATGCAGTTCGAGATCTTGTTATCGGCATTATCAACGAAACAGATTTTGCCGACATTCTCTACGCACAATACGCAAAAGAACAAAATTCAGCTCTCTAAA
>NZ_WPDC01000273.1:0-619 GCF_035615595.1 Vibrio sp. R-1
CCTTAGGCGGGCGTTATGCGCCAAAGATCGGATTAACATCCATGCTCTTATGTAAAATACGGACGACTCTAATTTGTTGGCTGCCTGTTTGTTGATAAAAAATTACATGGCTACCTTGAGGAAATTTCCGGTAACCATCTCGAATTTCATCACACGATTTGCCGATGTCGGGATTTTCAGCCAAAAGCCAAAATGAATCGTCAAATTGCTTTAAGTAGATGTTTCGCTGTTCTTTGCCCCAACGGCGTTGAGTAAATAAAGCGATATCAAGTAAATCAGTTTTGGCTGCAGTTGTAAGATTAAATGGTTTCATCGATTAGTTTCACTATCAAGTTCATTGATGAAACTATCAAGGTCGTAATCAGCGTCACCACTTTGTTCACCTTCAACAAGTAGTTGACGAAGAGTCTGCAGTTTAGTCTCTTGGTTTTCGAGTAAACGCAAAGCAGAGCGAATGACTTCACTTGCAGAGCCATAACGCCCACTTTGAATTTGGTTTGTGATAAAACCATCAAAGTGCTCACCAAGGGTAATACTTGTGTTCTTAGCCATAAATTTCATCCTCAAAAGTACCAAGAAGTACCTAATTATGGTATCAAATGACTTCCAAGGCAAGGCG
>NZ_WPDC01000274.1:0-609 GCF_035615595.1 Vibrio sp. R-1
GTGCCATTATACTAATGTTTAACTATGTAATACATTGTACAACTAAAGGTGCTGTTATGAGAACAGAAATGCTAAGTACTCGCATAGACCATGATACCAAAGTTGCTTTTACTAGCATCTGTGACGAAATGGGTCTTAGTACATCACAAGCTATTAAAATTTTTGCAAAAGCCGTGATTAATCATGGTGGTATTCCATTTGACTTACGTGTGCCTCAACCAAATGAAACAACGATTTCTGCAATGAATGAACTCATTCAAGGTCATGGGCATAAAGCAGAATCTGTCGACGCTATGCTTACTGAGCTAACTGAAGGCAAAGTGAAGAATGTATAGCTTAGAATACTCAACACAATTCAAAAAAGACTTCAAAAAAATCACCAAAATGCCGATTTCGGACATCATTGAAGTCGGCAACATCATATCAAAGCTGCAAAGAGGCGAAAAACTCGACCCTAAAAATGTTGATCATCCTTTAACTGGCGGATGGGTTGGATTCCGTGACTGCCACGTTAAACCAGATCTAGTGCTCATTTATCGCATTTTTGATGGCCAACTCCAATTAGCTAGAATTGGCTCTCATAGTGATTTGTTCTGATGAAACTCAGTG
>NZ_WPDC01000275.1:0-609 GCF_035615595.1 Vibrio sp. R-1
CCTTAGGCGGGCGTTATAAGGTGGTTTAGCAAAGGAGTCTGTATGCTTGACAAGGAAAATACTGGTCTGATTATCGTTGATATTCAAGGCAAGTTGGTTCGATTGGTTTCTGACAGTAATGAGCTTGTTTCAAATTGCATAAAACTAATTAAAGGAGCTCAATTGCTAGGATTGCCAATAGTTTGGCTTGAGCAAAATCCAGATAAATTAGGTCAAACCATCGAAGAGCTCAGAGTGTTATTGAGTAATCAACAACCGATTAGCAAGTTCAGTTTTGATGCTTGTGGTGAGCCTCGTTTCATCGAGACTATCCAAAAATCGAATAAAACTTCTTGGTTAATATGTGGCATCGAAGCTCACATATGTGTTTATCAAACGGCTATTCATCTCAAAAATCTAGGTTACAACATACATTTAGTGAGTGATTGCGTGTCTTCACGTGATGCATCAAACAAGGAGCTAGCAATTACAAAGCTAGCAGGAGCTGGTGTTGAAATAACAGGTTTAGAAATGAGTCTTTATGAACTGGTTAAAGATTGTCGAGCGCCAGAGTTTAAAGGAATACTCAATCTAATTAAGTAGTTATCCACCTTATAACAAACGCCTCAA
>NZ_WPDC01000276.1:0-601 GCF_035615595.1 Vibrio sp. R-1
CTTAGTGATAATAATTAAGGCTAGGTGTTAAACATGAAAAGGATTCTAAGTTTTACATTAATTGCAGCTATTCAGGGATGTGCAAATGAACCGAGCGTGTCGCAGCCAATATCATCTGGACTGTACTGTGTTGGGAGTACGGCTCTAAGTGGTGAGTTAAGCGATAAGTTCACACCTGTTCAAGATGAATCACTACTTTCTCAAGCAATCGGAGAACCATTACAAGGAAAATTGTGTCAAGGTTCGGTTTATGAAAGCACACAGGATGTGATTATCTATCGTGTATGGAACAGCACAAATCCTAAAAGCCAACTAGGTCAATGGTGGTCATTTGAGCTTCCGTCTGGTTATACAGCAGACTATAGGAAGAATTTTGAGATTTGTTATCAGTGGTCACCGTTGGATAAATTGGCAAAATGCACTTTGAAAGCAGGCACAAAGGTTGTTGTCGGCAATGGCCAAAGTGCAAAATGTTCAGAGTATCTAAGTTATCCGGTATCCGAGAAGCAGCAAGTATTCATTTCAGAGGCGGCCAGCGTAGTAGAAAATTGTCAGGTTTATGACAGTGTAATTAGCTGGGAATAAGCCAAACGTTGAGCCG
>NZ_WPDC01000277.1:0-600 GCF_035615595.1 Vibrio sp. R-1
TAGGCGGGCGTTATGCATATTGGAGGAAAGATTGGAAGAGTTAGTCACAGCAATTAATAATGCGGCTTTGCCAAGGACAATAGACTATGTAACATTGCTTGTTGCAGGTGCATCTTTGCTTATCTCAGTGGTGTCTCTCATTGCTGCTGGGTTTGCGACATATTATGCGAGAGCACAGAAAAAAATAGCTCAACGTGCAGAACGTAATCAAATTACATTAGAGCTTTTTGACTGCTTACATATTGTTAAGAAATTTGATGGTTCTAACTTGGATGGTGAGCTTTTAGATCGTACATTCAAGCGTCTTCAAAAGTTAAAGCTAAAAGCTTGTGATAAAGAGTTATTAAGCTCAGAGTCCCACGCATTTATCTCGAAAGTATTGACAATAGTTCACGAAATGCCAACAAAACAGAGCTTGCACAAAGAGAATGCTGACGATGAGCTTCAGTTATTTCTAAATAAATTTGGTGTTGAGGTCACTGTTGAGCATTTACAGAAAGAGTTTCGAACAGATTACTTGGAAGCTCGCAATTTTTTACAAAAAGAAGCTTTCTTAAGGTTTGAGGAACTATTTGCAAAATATGCATAACAAACGCCTCA
>NZ_WPDC01000278.1:0-597 GCF_035615595.1 Vibrio sp. R-1
GTGCTATGCACTGACCCTGATTATCTCCAGAAGGTTATTCCTTGTTCTTTTCCACCACACTTCATTATCAAGAGAGAGTAGGTCTAATGTTTTCAGTAGAACGGGGATTGCAGCTTCTTTATTACCCATTTTAATAAGACATTCACCTTGCATTGCAAATGCAATATTTCTCTTAGATTTATACTCATTAGACATTTTCTCTAATGGTATTAATGGTTTTAACTTTTCAAAAGGAAAAGACTTACGGTCATCATAACTAGCACCATAATATGGCTCTAGAGTAGAAGAAATCATATTTGCTAACCAATTTGCTTTCTTAGAATATTCAACCAATACAGGAATTGCCTCTTGGCAATTTCCTTCGTTGAAAAGCTTTGTTGAATACTCTTCTAACTTGTCAACATCTGCTTTAGTAATTACACCAAGTTCACCAACCAGTTGAGTTGATGTAGATAAGTCAAATGGATCTGCTGTTGATTTTGACGTTTCCGCGAAAGAACTGAAACTAACCAATACCGATAACATTAAGTATATTTTCTTCATATGTATTCCTTTTATTTTATATGTATGTACGAATAAACAAGCATCACTAACGCC
>NZ_WPDC01000279.1:0-595 GCF_035615595.1 Vibrio sp. R-1
CTATTGAGGGAAATACGTTGGAATTTCAAAGAATCATGGAAGATTTAGAGCAGTTCGGGATACAAAACGATCTTGCTCAATCTGATAAATCAAAGAAGTACCTGAATATCACAAGAGACACTGGTGAGTTTCTATCTGTGCTTGTTAAAGCCACTGGGGCAAACAGGATCTTGGAAATTGGTACATCTAACGGATACTCGACGATTTGGTTAGCTTCTGCACTTCCCGATGATGGTAAGGTTTACACCATTGAAGCTAACCCTCAGAAAATCGAAGAGGCCTCGTTAAATTTCAATCAGACGCATACAAGCTCGAAGATAGTTCAACTTGTCGGAGACGCTACGGAGGTCCTATCTAATGTGCCTGAAAGCATGGACTTTATCTTCCTTGATGCTGACAGGAAAACCTATGTATCGTTAGCTGACGACTTATTCAATCTTCTAAAAACGGGTGGTTTGTTGGTCTGTGACAATGCCACCTCTCATGCAGATGAACTTGAAGAATTCAGAGCGTGGGTAAGCTCTCAGCACAACCTGAGCGTTTCGCTAGTGCCTATAGGTAAAGGTGAGATACTGGTCTATAAGGATGAAAAATA
>NZ_WPDC01000280.1:0-593 GCF_035615595.1 Vibrio sp. R-1
TCTTGAAGCGTTTGTTAGGTGAATTTATACCGCTGAAATATAAACACAAACCTCTCGTTCACCACCTTGCATACGAAGTGTTTGATTTTCTACGTAAGTAACACCAAGTTTATCGATAACTGACCTTGAACGATCATTGCCAACAAGATGCATGACCTTTAACTCTCGCAACCCATGACTTTCTTTTGCGTACTCAATTAAAGCCTTTGAAGCTTCTGTCGCATAACCTTGTCCCCAAAAATCGACGCCCAACCAATAACCCAAGATGCCTTGGCCATCTTTTAAGCTCGGCAAACTCACTGCACCAATAAGCTCTAACGATTCTTTAAGTACAATCGCATAAACAATACTCTCTCCGCTGGCAAAGCCAATTTCATGTGTTTCAATCCATGAAATTGCATCTGAAACTTCATAAGGGTGCGGTATGTTTGCCGTCATCTCTGCGATTCGTTTATCACCAGCCAATACTGATACTTGCTCTGCATCAGACAGCTCAAATGACCTAAGGATTAAACGTTCCGTTTCTAAAACTTGCTGCATTATTCCCCCAATTCACCTAACGCCCGCCTAAGGTGCTGGCAACGCATTACCAC
>NZ_WPDC01000281.1:0-592 GCF_035615595.1 Vibrio sp. R-1
TATGCGTTGGTTTTTGTGGTTATGGTGTAATGCGGAAGCTTGGTAGTGGCGTTGTCTGCCCCTTAACCGGGCGTTAGTTTAAAAAGGACAGTCTGTATGACTCCAAACGAAAGACAATTTGCAGCATTTGAGCGATTTATATCTCTCTTGCCTCATGGTAAAGAACGCGAACTTGTTATTTTGAAAGGTCATTTATTAATTGAGGAGCAAATAAGGTTAATTATCGAAACTAATTTGCCAAATTACAAAGTATTAGAAAAAGCGAAACTCAGTTGCGATCAAGCTATTTGCCTAGCGCAATCAATGTTACCTAAAGACGCTGATGAAACATGTTGGATTGCTGCTAGGAAACTAAATAATATTAGAAACAAAATTGCTCACAGAGTCGAACATCAAGGACTGGAACATCAAATTGAAGACTTTATTAAGTCTGTCCCTATTAACTGGGGAGATGTTGATAAAGATACTGCATTCGAGTTAGCTCTTTGGGGATTGTTTGCAAAAATATCGTCATATGTCGAAGGTGAGTTTTCAGACATAATGAAAACAATGGTTCCTGACGTTGACGATATTTAAACTAACAAACGCCTCA
>NZ_WPDC01000282.1:0-591 GCF_035615595.1 Vibrio sp. R-1
ACTGCATCAGTCGTCTAGCCGTTGCAGCGCTTTAGTGTAAACTTCGCTGCGTTCTCGTTTACCGACAGCTAAAACAGTAACTACGATGATGTCATTTTCAACTTGATAGACTAAGCGATAACCAGACTGCCGAAGTTTTATTTTATAAATGTTCTCAGCGCCAGACAGTTTGGCTGATGGAACATGTGGATTTTCAAGGCGTTCTATTAGTTTCTTCTTGAACTGCTGTTGGAGTGGTACGGCTAACTTTTTCCATTCCTTCAAAGCACTCTTTTTGAACTCAAGCTTATAGGTCATCGATATTTACCGATACGCTGTCTTCACTTAAGCGTTCTTTGGCAATAGCCAGTAGCTCAAGATCTTCAAGCTTATCCATCATGATCTCATAGGTGCTTGCAGGGACGCAGTAGAAAGCCGGCTCATTTCGGTTGAGTACAGCAACAGGAGCACCGAAGGCGCTAGTTGCAACTTTCATTGGGTTTGCTTTAAATTCGGTAATGCTTGCTGCAACATCAGCTAGGATTCTAGTGGTCATTTAATCGGTCCTTTATGTGGTCTTTAATTGGGTCATTATAGTCTTGAAAATGCAGT
>NZ_WPDC01000283.1:0-586 GCF_035615595.1 Vibrio sp. R-1
CCGCGCGTTGACAGTCCCGCTTGAGGCGTTTGTTATGTGACAATTCTTCCCATGATGTAGATGTGATCCGCATACCTTTGACCGCCGATTTCATAAGCATCAGGAACAATTCTGTGTAAGGTGAATCCACTTTTGGCTAACACTTTTTCAGAGCCAATATTACCTTCAGTCACGACAGCCATAAAACCTTCGAGGCCGAAATGTTTCGCCGAATAATCAATCAGTGCTTGCAACGACTCAGTACCATAGCCATTGCCGTAAAAACTAGGCAGAAGCATGAAACCAACTTCGGCCACACCGTTTCGCAGACAAAAGCCAGTAATACCGACTTTGTGACCTGTTTTTAATTCAGAAATGACCAAGCATAGCCAGTGTTCGGAATCTGGAGTCCAATGCTCAAGTCGAGACTGAAATTTAGACTCGATTTCCAACACACTCGGTTGGTCGAAGCAAAGTGAAATCACCGCAGGATTAGTATGAAGCTCATAAAACAATGTCCAATCATCTGCTGATATTGGAGACATCATTAAACGATCTGAGAGTATTTTCATTCCACTAAACTTCCCTGTCACATAACGCCCGCCTA
>NZ_WPDC01000284.1:0-578 GCF_035615595.1 Vibrio sp. R-1
CACAGCTTAAAATGCATAACTATTTCTTTAAGTTGACTTGCAACACGGATAAAACCAAATTTTTCATAAGATTTAATGGCAGCAAGATTACCCTTATAAACCGTTAGCTCTAGCCTATCCCCATTGCGATCCTGTAACACCGACTTCGCTTCAGTTAAAAGAGTTTGTCCGATTGACTTCCCACGTACATTTGGTGATACGTACATTTGAACTAGCTCTAATGAGTGCGACTGTTCCAAAGAAAGCAAGCCACATAACCCGACTAATTCATTATTGTAAAAAGCACCCAGCATAATGTGATCATTGCTCTCCTTTTCGATCATTTGTTCGAAGAACAACTTCGGTAATTGGGATTGGGTCTTGTAATCAGAGCCAAATGCCTCAGGGTATAACCGTAAGCTTTCTAACCTTAACTCTCGGTATTTCTGGCTATCTTGCGGCTTTAAAATTTTACAATAAACGTCCATGTTTCCTCGTGTGAACATAACGCCCGCTTAAGGGGCAGCCAACGCTACTACTAGCTTTCCGCATAACACCGTAATCACAAAAACCAACGCATTGTAAAAATGCCACGCGTT
>NZ_WPDC01000285.1:0-577 GCF_035615595.1 Vibrio sp. R-1
ATGTAATCTTCACATTGAGAACTTAGTATGAAAATGGAAACCGACAGGCTTATTTTGCGTCAGTGGAAAAATGAAGATTATCAACCATATGCTGAGTTATGCTCTGACGCACATGTGATGAGGTATTTTCTTGCTCCACTTTCACGTGAAGAGAGTAATGGGCAAGCCAATAAAATCCAAAGCTTTATTTCGGAAAGAGGTTGGGGTTTCTGGGCTGTTGAGTTGAAAGAAATTGGGCAGTTTATTGGTTTTGTTGGGTTGCATAGTCAAGATGAAAATAGTGGATTTCCCGATGCCCCATTTATCGAAATTGGTTGGCGTTTGTCATCGGAGTTTTGGGGATTAGGTTATGCACCTGAAGCTGCGCAAAAGGCATTGCAATTCGCATTTGAAGAGCTTAATGCTCCTTCAGTTTATGCGTTTACCACGTTACAAAATCTTCCTTCTCAGCGAGTAATGCTGAAATTAGGAATGGTCAATACGAATCAAGACTTTAGTCATCCAAAGGTGGTTAAAGGTCATCCTTTGGAGCGGCACTGTTTATATAAAATCACTCAGAAACAGTGGTTGGAAAAAT
>NZ_WPDC01000286.1:0-574 GCF_035615595.1 Vibrio sp. R-1
CCCTATGATGACCAAATGCTATCAAATGGAATCGCTTCAATTTTCACGCCAAAACTCGAGATATTCGGCAAGGTCGAATTATGATGTTTTCGTATTTCTGCGCCAGTTGCATGCATTTTATCGTGAGTCGTATGCGCATCAGCTATCAATGTTACATGATAGCCAAGACCTGCTGCTCGACGAGCTGTCGTATCAACACAAAACTCTGACGCGTAACCACATAAAAGTACGCGCTCAACTTCAAGCTCTTTTAATACTTTCTCGAGATTGGTATGCAGAAACGAATCTGGAGTTGTCTTGCGTACAAATAAGTCACTGGACTCTATCACTAAACTTGCTTGTAATTTCCAACCATCTGAACCGTACTCAATGCCTGTATTAGGCTGTTCATGTTGAATAAAAATGACTGGGATTGAGTAACTTCGAGCTGATTCAGCGACGGCATTAATTTTTTCCAACACCAATTGTGACTCAAATGGGCGTGGTTCTGGATCAAATAAAATCGACTGAACATCGATCACTAAAACCGCAGATTTCATAATATTCCTCTGATAGGGCTAACGCCCGCCTAAGG
>NZ_WPDC01000287.1:0-563 GCF_035615595.1 Vibrio sp. R-1
TTGGTAGTAATGCGTTGCCAGCCCCTTAGGCGGGCGTTAAGTTTTTAGTCATGAGGAAAATATGAACATGCAGCGTAAATGTTCAAATTGTGAAAGTTATGAGCGACAAGGACATAATTATTGTCGTATGTGTGGTTGCTTCTTTAAGCGTGGAATCGTTAAAAATGTGCGTATTGCAGCTGGCTATCATATAAGCGAAAAATATTGTGGCTACTGTGGTGGTGCAAAATATAATTGCGAATGTTGCAAGTAGGTGTGATATGAGTATTGAAAAAGCAGTAGTTGAGCAAATTTCTAAGCGTGTAAATGTGTCTACAGGATTGGCTCACCCTTTGGATGAATCAGCGGCAAAAGAATTATTAAAAGAAATGTATGCTCGTGGGTATAGCTTTGATCCGGCAGAAATAATATCTCAAGCAATTGCAAACAATTGGTCTTCGTCTGATGCAAAAGACTTAGCAAATGTAGCGGAGAAAATTTCATCGGGTAAGCGAGTGGTTATTAAACACAAAAATTGTTGGAATCCAGATGTGTTTGATGAGGTAGAGTCCAACACATAAAAA
>NZ_WPDC01000288.1:0-552 GCF_035615595.1 Vibrio sp. R-1
CTCAAGTTAGGCCACATACTCAACCAACCCTTTGACTTTACTCGATTTTCGAAGATTCCATATGTTCGTTTAGGGTTATGTGTGATGAAACATTGAAATAAACTCTCGAAACCAAAGGCTGATATACATTCGTAACGATCGTGCTCGACTTTTCTCACTGCTACCGCAGTTTCTTTTTCAGGCCAATAACTCATGGCATCCAATGTGCTTTGGTAAGGATTGTCGCCATTTTGTAAGTGCATCTTAGCTTGATTTTTCACTTGCCAATTGAGCTCGGGCATTTGCTCCGACAACTTGAGTTCAAGTGATTTTTCATAATCTGAATCTAAACAATCGGCATCGAAGAAAATAACGTCAATATCGTTTAATGGCGTCAGCTTTACGTTGTGATGTAAAGAGTCCCAGACAAGGTTTCGCACAAAACCTGCGGCTATGTAGCATTGAGGCAATTCAAGCTGATAAACACATTCTAGTGCTTCAAGTCGAATGGGATCTTTTCTAATTAAATCAACGATGGCTTTCATTTTCACCTTGCGCCATAACGCCCGCCTA
>NZ_WPDC01000289.1:0-550 GCF_035615595.1 Vibrio sp. R-1
TTTTTTTCGGTGTACTCAAACACAGCTTTTCGCCAATCAATTAGATATGGCAGACAACCAAGAAGGGTTAAATCCGAGCTATTATTTAAGTCTGCCAGCAGATCAGATAAAGGGTAATGGGCTGAATCCCTATGATGCAGAACTCTATCAATAGTTTCTTGCGATTGTTTGCTCAGTTTTTCTAACCAGATATGCCACTCAGGTTCATGTTTCCAGTAATTCGCAGCAGTATGTATAAGCTCGGCAACAGGCTCACCGAAAGAACTGCAAGGACCTAATTTTCTAGCTTCTAAGGGTTTAAGATTTACGTCCATAAGTACGTCAAACATATACCGTTGCATGATACAAAAACCTAGTCCTATCAGGTATTCGCCTTTATCACATAAGCAACCAACTTCCCATACATCTGCTTTGGAAATCTCATAGTTGAGCTTAGAAAGTGAAGCGTCTATAGGCTTTAATACTTCTGAGACGTAAGAAAACTCTGCGTCTGCAAACTCTACCTCATTTTCGTTTCTAGAAACTATAAACATGGATGAACCTTAAAATG
>NZ_WPDC01000290.1:0-542 GCF_035615595.1 Vibrio sp. R-1
TGAGGCGTTTGTTATGCATGTGCCACAACGCGAGCCATATGGTAAACGTCAACGTAGCTGCCATTTCTGAACGCATAAGCTTTCGACTCACCTTCAATTTCAAAGCCAAACTTCTTGTACAAATTAATCGCTCGTTCGTTATCCACATAGACCGTCAATTCGATTCGTTTCAAATTCAACCAGTTATCCGCTAAATCGATAACCGTTTTCAGTAAAGCACTACCTACACCTAAACCTTGAACATCGTCTTTTACGCCCATACCGAACGTACCGACGTGACGACGTCGCGGATTGGTACATAGCTCAAAGCCCAAATTACCTACTACTTCACCGTCCACTACTGCCACATAGGCATAAACATGCTCTGGAATATTCTGGAAACGTTTTTCCCACATATCTGAGGATGGAAAAGGAAGTTGTAATGTGCCGGTGTAGGCATTTGGGCACTCATAAATTCCTTTTATCGCTTTAGCATCAGATGGCTCTGCTCGCCTGACTTCAACAACCATGGTTCCTCTTTCCTAAAAAATGCATAACGCCCG
>NZ_WPDC01000291.1:0-538 GCF_035615595.1 Vibrio sp. R-1
ACGAGGAAATAATGATTGATGCACGTTTAAAGCAATATTGGCTGGATGAACTTAAAGCCTCAGCACATTTTCTAGAGGGACTTTATCGCTCTAGAGAGTGGAGTGAACGACTAGAATATGAGGTTGAAAAATCGATATTTGTTGGGTTTTACGCTATCCGAAAGTTACTGGAAAACGGACATATGGATCAAGGCGTATCCAGCCTTAATTGGACATTAACAGCTTATCCTTTTTGCGAAGAAGCTAAATCAGAAAAATGGATTCGTAATTACAATCACAGCAATGGCTTTGCTAAGCTGTTTAGCCTAAAGAAAATTTGCCACCAATTTGTTCATAGCGTTCACTTTTCGCCATTTGTGCCTGATGGGAACTTCTGTGTGGGGTTCTATTTTGTTTCTGACAATGACCGTAAGAAAGAACTGTATTACATTCAGTTGGTTAATGTTCTGAATGTCTTCTTAAGCGTGGCAAGCGGGAAGAATGTTAAGCTAAAAATTGAGCATAATAAGAATAGTCTTTCTGTCAATTTAGCCAACAC
>NZ_WPDC01000292.1:0-535 GCF_035615595.1 Vibrio sp. R-1
TAATGCATGTGAATTAAGCTGAGTTACGCTTTCTAGAAGGCCTAGTCGAATAGCGATTGGGCCTTTTCTTTACTGCTCTTGGATATATCCTCTCCCGCCTCTCTGGAAGCACAAAGCTCTCTGCCATGTCGAGGATATATCGGAGCACTTCTGGATATCTTCCAGGTGCGACAGCCGGGAGCATCTGCAACTGACTCACCAAAAATATCGATGCCTGCTTAAAGCCTATTTGGTATGGCATTACCGTGTCCAATGAATACGCCATCTGGCACATCATAAAACGCAGCAGGTTGTAGGCGAGCAGCATCCCCCAAAGCTCCTGTTTGACTAACGCCGGCGTTTTACTTCTTAGCGTTAGGCTATTTTGAAGCATGTACTGCTTCATCTCTCGATAACCTAATTCGATTTCCCAACGATGACTGTAGAGCTCGGCAATATCTGTCCCTATGTACCGCTTGGGGTCGGTCATTGAAGTCAGCAGTTGGACCTCTTTCCCTTTCACCTTGGTGGTAATGAGTCTAGCTTCTAGTGTATC
>NZ_WPDC01000293.1:0-529 GCF_035615595.1 Vibrio sp. R-1
CTTGAGGCGTTTGTTATAGGGATTTTGCCAGCTTATTCAAATCATTACCTTCAAATCGGTAATACTCTTTTTCTCTAATCAAACTGGCTCCGATTGATTTGTAAAACTGTCCAGCTGTCGGATTCGTACTCTCTGCTGTCCAATCTAGGCGCTGACAGTTATGAGTAATAGCGATAGTAGCCAAGTGTTTCATCAGTTGAAGTCCGATACCTTTACCACGAGCAGAGGAAGATACAAACAGGTCTTTCATATACATCTGGCCTGACAATTTTGGTGCCGGAAACATTATTGTGTAAGTTGCAAAACCCAAAACCTTATCGTATTCAAAGGCTGCGATCACTTTTACGCCTGAGTGCTCAGAAAATACTTGATGACTAAGATAGTTGGTTAAGTCCTGCTCTGATGCAGCCTTATCACCGAAATAGTACCGCTCAAGTTCAATGAAGATCCCAACTAAATCAAGGCAATGGTGTTTATCAACTCTTTTGATTTCTACAGACATTTACATCCCTATAACGCCCGCCTAAGG
>NZ_WPDC01000294.1:0-527 GCF_035615595.1 Vibrio sp. R-1
TCACCCGTTAACTCTTGAATATCAATCCAATCAACTTCTCGGCCAAGTACACGTTTGTAAGCAACCAAATCATCAACGGGTATTGTCGGCACTACAACACCCAAGTATTCACATGAAACTGAACGCTCAAAATTGGTATGCAGCTCATACCACTCATCACTTTCCGATGCTCGTATTTTAGTTCCTGGCGCTAGGCCTATTTCTATTTTCTGTGAGCCATAAATCAACTGAAAATACTCTAAATCCCAAGAGCCTTCGATGTAATGAGTTAGAGGCTTTGAAATGTATTGGCTAACATCCGCCAAGATTTTATGCGCATCACTTTTGTGAATATAGAGGTCAATATCTGCGACTTCTCGTGAGCCGCCATGGATTTTGGCCGCTAAACCACCCACTATTTGATATGAAATTTGCTTCGACTCGAGAAGCTCTTTGAGCCACAGCAATGCAACTTTTACTTTCTGGCTCACAATCACCTCACTGGTTGTTTCATATTGCGCCATAACGCCCGGCTAAGGGGCTG
The DNA here is from genome assembly GCF_035615595.1 of Vibrio sp. R-1. Classification (NCBI taxonomy): domain Bacteria; kingdom Pseudomonadati; phylum Pseudomonadota; class Gammaproteobacteria; order Vibrionales; family Vibrionaceae; genus Vibrio; species Vibrio sp. R-1. The sequence goes on from NZ_WPDC01000294.1 coordinate 524, forward strand.
GCAA
>NZ_WPDC01000295.1:0-526 GCF_035615595.1 Vibrio sp. R-1
GGTGTATATCATTAGCTGTTGATTTTTCGGATAATTCCTTCTATCTCAGCTTCAAACTTAGGGGAAATAGCGTGATTATAAGGACTACTTTCTAAGATTGCCGTAATCTCAACCTGTTTTGATTTGATTAACGCCTCTGCCTGTAAGCGTTGAATTTGTAAAATTTTAGCTTGAGTTTCGATACTCTTATTCTGAACTTCTCCAGCATCCTTGAGGGATTGCCTAGCTTCTTTCAATTGGACCGCTTGGATATAGACTGCTATACCAGCAGCGCTGAATGCGAGTCCCGTAAACAACACATTTACCACACTTAGCGCATTGGATATATTTTGAAGCGTCGGAGTATCACTGAACAAATGATGTCCGGCAAACATTGCTGATACTACAAATACAACGACAGCGGCACATACTGCCAAAAGTTTAATGTAACTCATTTCCACTCCAATTTTTTATATCCGCAGGCAGAAAACACCTAACGCTGCGTTAAGGGGTGAGTGCCGCATAAACCAACTTTTCGCAGACCACC
>NZ_WPDC01000296.1:0-525 GCF_035615595.1 Vibrio sp. R-1
AATAGCCAACTAACATGATGAGATCACATTATGGCTTTCAATAGAATTGTAAATTCGAGAAAATACGTGCTTTACAAAAACCTTGAGCGAAACAATGAAAAAACTTTTAATCAGCTTTATCTTCCTTTTCACGCTGTCTGGCTGTGCAGCAATGTTCCACGGCACAAGCCAACAAGTATCGATTCGCAGCCAGAACCCATCAGCAAAGATCTATGTCAACGAAGCATACTTAGGTAATGGTAATGTAATTACCGCATTCAAGAAAAACCAGAACTATACTATTCGCGTTGAAGAAGACAATTGTCACTCAGTCACCATTCCTGTTACCAAATCATTTGATGCAACAACTTTACTAGGTATCTTCATCGACTTTGGCATCGTGTCTATCCTTGTCGTTGATGGCGTGGGTACTGGGGCATGGCAACAATTTGATCAAACAAGCTATATCGTCAACGCTAATTGTTCAAAATAATAAATCTTAAGGCAGCAATAATTAGCTGCCTTTTTACATAACGCCCGCCTAAG
>NZ_WPDC01000297.1:0-523 GCF_035615595.1 Vibrio sp. R-1
CCTTAGGCGGGCGTTAGGGCTTAATGGAGAAAGGAAACAATGGAGCTTGTTTTTGGCTACGCACTGGGATTTTTGGTGTTGATGCCGTTACTGACGCTCATGCATGAGCTTGGTCATGCGATACCTCAGTTGTGTATGAAAAAGAAAGTTGTCATTGATTTGGGTGGCTCGAGCCTAATCCCGATAATAAAAGTGAGCCGCTTGTTTATCAGAATTGCGCCATTTTCTACTTTTCATGGCTTTTGTAGCATAAGTTCAAGGCTGTCGAGAGTCGGTTTGGTGTTCACGTTGCTTGGTGGCCCACTAGTAACATTACTTTTAGCCATGTTATTAAATGAGCTAAGAATGGTTGACGCGGGTCAATGGTTCACTTTTTTAGCAAGCTTTGGTTTTTACTTCACGGTGTTTCAATTAGTTCTTACTTTAGCACCAATGAAATATCCAAGTTTTTTTGGTGGTTATAGTGGCACAAAAAGTGATGGGTTAAGAATATTAGAAGCCCTAAGGTGTAATGAAAGTACGC
>NZ_WPDC01000298.1:0-522 GCF_035615595.1 Vibrio sp. R-1
CGCGTTGACAGTCCCTCTTAAGGCGTTTGTTATATTTATGCTTACCGAATTTTTCCCAAGGTGCGACACCCCTTTGATAATGTGAATCCATTGTATATTCAATAAATTCTTAAGCTCAACACCATAATAGTAAAAATCATTTTTCTAGGCATATATTAAAAGGGGGCACGACGCTGTTAGTCTCTCAATAACTCTAACTGCTGCTCTTGCTCAAGCTCTTTTTTGTCTTGATGCCGTACATACCGTCTAATGATTTCTTCATTTACACCTACCGTATCCACAAAATAGCCTCGCGACCAAAAATGATTTCCCCATAACTTTTTCCTGATATGTGGAAACTTGTTGAATAGCCTAATTGCACTCCTACCCTTTAAAACTCCCATCAACGTCGAAATGGATACTTTGGAGGGAATTATCGCGACTAAGTGGACATGATCTGGCTGAACATTGAGTTCCAAAACTTCACAATCTTTCATATTAAAAATAATGTAGTTCGAACGATTTAGCTCTTTGGCTACATTT
>NZ_WPDC01000299.1:0-522 GCF_035615595.1 Vibrio sp. R-1
TACAAGGAAAGTTAGGTGGAAATAAAGGAAATTAATTCAACCTCTGAGATAGCAAATGATTTGGCTTCTTTGCTGATTGATTGCGTTGAGAGTGGGGCTTCGGTTGGTTTTTTGACACCAATCAGTCATCAAGAAGTCGAGTCATATTGGGCTGGTGTGGAGTCAGATTTAAGTTCAGGTAATCGACGCTTATTTGTTGCACTCGATGATGATGTAGTAGTCGGTGCAGTTCAGCTTTCCTTATGTTCTAAAGCAAATGGTTCACATCGAGGCGAAGTTGAAAAGCTAATGGTTATAACAAGCTCACGTGGCCAAGGTGTGAGTAAGAAACTGATGTCATTAATGGAATCAACGGCATCTGAAATTGGGTTGCAGTTATTGGTGTTAGATACTCGTCTTGGTGATGTGGCATCATTGTTATACCGTTCAATAGGTTATACCGAGGCAGGACAAATACCTCAGTTTGCACGCAGTTCAAATGGAAAGTTAGAGGCGACAGTGTATTTCTACAAGCAATTGTAA
>NZ_WPDC01000300.1:0-503 GCF_035615595.1 Vibrio sp. R-1
CTTGAGGTGTTTGTTAGTTGCATTTGCGCGGACAAGAAATCAAAAGCAACCAAAACCAATCTGTTACCACACTCAACGTGTTTTCTTGTGCCATACAAAATGCTCGTGTTTATGAATAACCACCTATTAATATTGTTTTATACGAGCCATTTGCTCTAACCAACCATATTCTGCGGACGTTATTAGGGACATAAATGAGTCCAACATTACCACTGATTGATTAAAGCAATAGCGCTCAAACACAACCCCATACTAAAAATCCCAATATAGATAACTTTGATGCGTTCCGAATCTGAAACTTGCACTGAAGGATAACGACCCAAAGTACAGAGTTTTGAAAAAAGCCAACCAACCGAATAGCAGGCAAGATTAATAACCTTTATCTGAACGATAAACTGAACCAAAGAAACAAGAGACCTAAAAATTACCGATGCGACTTCTTCCATTTTTTATATTACCTTTTGAGAAATTTAAACTTTGTAAGCAACTAACGCCCGCCTAAG
>NZ_WPDC01000301.1:0-502 GCF_035615595.1 Vibrio sp. R-1
CACGCGTTGACAGTCCCGCTTGAGGCGTTTGTTATGTAACTATTTAATAGCGATAGAGATTTCGACTTCACTTGCACTTTTATAATATTCAAAGTCTGTTGTGTAAGCTCGTTTGTAAGGACAGCTTTCAGAGCCGAAGTAGCGCCACACATCACCCCAAAGTTCGATAACTACTTGTGGCATTTCACCGGTCGCAGAAAAAGTCACGTACTTACCTGAAGCAACAGTAACTTGTACTGAGTCTGGTAATATTTCTGGTGATAATGTATCCGAGCAAGCGATAACGTCAAAAGCCCCTGTAAAATCAGACTCGTAGTTTGTGTACAAACCAAAAACTTTTGATTTTTCATTTAGCTTTGGAGCCGCATTTGCGTAAAACCTAGCCCAAAGTTCTCCGATTTTTGCAGTAGATGGTGATACCTCATCCGCATTATTAGTACGGATAACAAAGCCTGTAACATCGAAGCTATCCATTTCACTGATGTTCATATTTCCTCCTAGT
>NZ_WPDC01000302.1:0-500 GCF_035615595.1 Vibrio sp. R-1
ACCATGCACCGAAGCTGCGGCAATGACACTTAGGTGTTATTGGGTAGGGGAGCGTTCTGTAAGCGGTTGAAGGTGTACTGTGAGGTATGCTGGACGTATCAGAAGTGCGAATGCTGACATAAGTAACGATAAAGCGGGTGAAAAGCCCGCTCGCCGGAAGACCAAGGGTTCCTGTTCAACGTTAATCGGAGCAGGGTGAGTCGACCCCTAAGGCGAGGCTGAAAAGCGTAGTCGATGGGAAACGGGTTAATATTCCCGTACTTGTGGTAACTGCGAAGGGGGGACGGAGAAAGTTAGGCTATCCGGGCGACGGTTGTCCCGGTTTAAGCGTGAAGGTGGAGAGACTAGGCAAATCCGGTCTTTCATTAACACTGAGGCGTGATGACGAAGCACTACGGTGCTGAAGTAGCTGATACTACGCTTCCAGGAAAAGCCTCTAAGCATCAGGTTACCAGAAATCGTACCCCAAACCGACACAGGTGGTCAGGTAGAGAATACTC
>NZ_WPDC01000303.1:0-499 GCF_035615595.1 Vibrio sp. R-1
CCCTTAGGCGGGCGTTAGGGCAAGTGAGGTAAATATGGGAAATTGGCAAGAAATTTTAAATTTGACGGGGTCCATTCTCGGAGTTATTAGTTTTGGGCTTACAGTGTTTGGGACTTGGGGAAAGCTAAAGGGAGTCACCAAATCATTATCAAATAAGGCTAACAATTGGTCGCTAAACAACCGACGTAAACGACTAGATGAAATAGTGAAATTTCAAAATGGGAATTATTTATTCGCGTATGTTGCACAAAAGTTGATATTAATTGTTCTGGTTTTGTTCTTCGTTCAAGTCATTGGTATAAAAATGGCGGGCAAAGTCGATTTGACAAATATTGATCATATTTTGGGAGCTATTGCATGTTGGCTTATCGGGAACTTATCAGGAAATGCATTTCGGGCGTGCAAAAATGTTATTAATGCAGACAAAATAATTCCGAAACTGGAAAAAGAAATAGAAAAACTAGAACAGAGCGCATTAAGGCCCTAACAAACGCCTCAA
>NZ_WPDC01000304.1:0-496 GCF_035615595.1 Vibrio sp. R-1
TGGTATTCTCTACCCGACCACCTGTGTCGGTTTGGGGTACGATTCCTGACTATCTGAAGCTTAGAGGCTTTTCCTGGAAGCATGGCATCAATGACTTCACTGCCGTAGCAGCTCGACGTCGTGTCTCAGCCTTAAAGAGAGCCGGATTTACCTAACTCTCAAGCCTACGCACTTGAACCAGGACAACCGTCGCCTGGCCCACCTAGCCTTCTCCGTCCCCCCATCGCAATAGTCAGAAGTACGGGAATATTAACCCGTTTCCCATCGATTACGCCTTTCGGCCTCACCTTAGGGGTCGACTCACCCTGCCCCGATTAACGTTGGACAGGAACCCTTGGTCTTCCGGCGAGGAGGTTTTTCACCCCCTTTGTCGTTACTCATGTCAGCATTCGCACTTCTGATACCTCCAGCAAACCTTACGATCCACCTTCAACGGCTTACAGAACGCTCCCCTACCCAATATCTAAAAGATATTGCCGCAGCTTCGGTGTATTGC
>NZ_WPDC01000305.1:0-493 GCF_035615595.1 Vibrio sp. R-1
AATTTCTCCATGACAAAGTTGCACAGCTTTTGACCGCGGACTTCTATGGTTTGCTCTTGTGTAACCTTGAACCCAAATCTCTCATAAAACGGACGAGCTGTAATACTCACCTCAGAGTAAAACCTAGTAATTCCTTGTAACTTACCCATTCTGAGTACATGTTCCATTAACTGTCGTCCGACTCCTCGACCTTGATGTTCATGGTGACAAAAGAAATGATCAATTAATCCATTTTCTTGAAGATCACTATAACCAACAATTTTTCCATCAATTTCAGCCACAAAAGGTGACAGCAAGTTCATTTTTCGTTGCCAAATCTCTGAAGAAAAATCATCTGGAGCCCATGCTTCAACTTGGGCTTGCGAATAATCACGTAAGTTCACATTACGAACCGTATGATAAAAAATAGCCCATAAATCATGCGCATCTGATTCTTGATACATTCTAATTTCGATCATGCTGATATTTACCACCATTCAGCTAACGCCCGCCT
>NZ_WPDC01000306.1:0-490 GCF_035615595.1 Vibrio sp. R-1
CACAGGGTGGAAAATTGGAACTACAACAGTTAAATCAGCGCCATCTAAAATGCTTGCTCGACCATGTTGAACTTGACTCAGAATTGACGTTTTGTGAAGGGGCTGTGCCACCAAAGCATGTTCTGATCCGTTCTTATGAGCAGCTCCAAAACTCAAAAGCTGAAATTTGGTCATTACCCTACATGATGTCAGTGGACAATAATGTCGTTGGTTTCTGTGGCTTCAAAGATGAACCTCAAGATGGTGAAGTTGAAATTGGGTACAATGTTTCGCCTTATAAACAAGGTCGAGGATTTGCAAAATTGGCAGTCAATCAACTTTGTCAGTTAGCGTTTAATATGGATTCAATTGAAAGTGTTGTGGCTTTGATTTCATCGGCGAACCTCGCTTCGTTGAATGTCGTACGTGCTAACAACTTTGTTTTCATTGGTTTTGTGGTTGATAGCGACAATGAAAAATTGGAAAAGTGGGTGCTAAAGCGGGCATCCTG
>NZ_WPDC01000307.1:0-490 GCF_035615595.1 Vibrio sp. R-1
CCAATTTTACCCGTTGAGTGTAATGTTCAAAGGCTGTGACTTTCACATAACCTTCAGACTCATAAAGCGATTTAGCTTTTTCATTGGATACCGCTGTCGCCAGTTTGACTGTTACCGCGTCTGTATCTTTGGCAAAAGCAGCAACTTTCTGTAGTAAAGCTCTGCCGACACCTTTTTTGCGTGCATTCTCAGATACATACAGATCGTTTAAATACCAAATCCTTTTCATCGCAACTGAGGAAAAGGAAGGATATAGCTGCGCAAAACCTAGAGGCTCATTACCTTCTGATAAGGCTAGAAAAATCACTGAGTCACCATTTTTCATGTGCATCTCGATAAAATTTCTAGCACCTTGAATATTACTTTCTTGCTCATAAAACTGACGATAGGCATCAAATAAGATCGCAATGTCATCTAAATTTGAAACACTCGCTTCAACCACTTTCATCTGAACTTCCTTGTTCATAATTGGCATAACGCCCGCCTAAGG
>NZ_WPDC01000308.1:0-489 GCF_035615595.1 Vibrio sp. R-1
GCCAATACTTGTTCTATAAATTCTGATTTCTTACCCCGGTAGTCATCTTGTGACAAACCCTCACAAGACAGCTTTAAGTTGTTATACCGCTGCACAAGTGAAGCATCCTTACGCAATTTGTCGCGAAAAGCCAAAAAGCACTCAAACTCAGAGCCATTGACAACAATTTGAAACGCAACATCATCACCCGATGTTGATTCCAACATACAAAGCTCTGACGTTCTTAAAGTGTCGCTTTTTTCTTGAAAACCTAATGTCATCAACCTTTGTATCGCTAAGCAAAAGTCCCCCATTTCAACACCAACGAAAATATCGAGGTCACCTTTTGATATCGCCATTGGTATTGAAGAAGCGCCAACATGCTCAATCCTTGCATCAGGGAGCAATTCTTGAATTTCGGATTGATATCTAAGAAAGCGCTCTTGGCATTTCCCTTGATATTGTTCGGCACTGTAAAACTTCATATTTCCTCAAAAGGCATAACGCCCG
>NZ_WPDC01000309.1:0-488 GCF_035615595.1 Vibrio sp. R-1
TTTTTTTCTGCCAAGAATGAAGCTATAAGACCCCAGTTATTTTCGTAGCATTCATATTCAGGTATAGATTTTATACTCACCTTTCCCCAGTCCACACTACGAGGAGCATCAATTATTAATTGAATAGGAAATATATAAAATTTGGGTGGCAATATTTCTTTTTTATTGTCCTTCGAACCCCGATTTAGAAAGACAGCAACAACAAAATCAGAGTCTAAGTTTTTGATTGGAAAGCCTAATGCTCCTGTCCTCCACCGACTTTTCACTTGGATTCTTGCTGATTTATGTGTGTCGGGGTTAACTGCAACTAAATCATAACCAGGCATATTTGTGTAAGTTTTGTAGGCTAAGATACGATGAATTAATAGTTGACCTAGGGCCAAAAATTCAGCTCCCTCTGATTCCAAACGTGTATCCTGTCTTGTCAATTCACCCTCCTTAAATGAAATGCCTAACGCCCGCCTAAGGGGCTGACAACGCATACCGCC
>NZ_WPDC01000310.1:0-485 GCF_035615595.1 Vibrio sp. R-1
TACCAATTTTTCCAGCTCTTTCTCAATACGAGATTTAGCCAGCTTTTTAGCAACATCGATTACTACAGACAAACCTTCCTCTTTGAAGCGACCTGTGATTACTTTTAGTGTATCTGAACTATTTAACTCTGACGCAAAATCATGACCATCAGCAGTTAGTCGAATTGGTGAGCCTGGATACATATAACTATCATGTCGACGTGAAAAATTTAGCGAACTATCAGGCCAAATTGCACAGATAAGCCCCTTATCAATAAGGATTTCCATATGATGAACAAATTTGTGCTCATCAAGATCTTTTAGTTTAGAAAACTCGTCCCAGTTAACTGTAGGCAATGGATGCTCAAGGAAAACATCGAGTATTTCTTTCACATAGTCGTAATCATTTCTCATACAATTTCTCTATCACCAAAATAGTCGTTTGAAGCAATTGGTATAACGCCCGCCTAAGGGGCTGGCAACGCGTTAACGCCAAACTCAAACAC
>NZ_WPDC01000311.1:0-482 GCF_035615595.1 Vibrio sp. R-1
TGTACTTACGGCAAGTCTCTTAACTTTTTAGCCGGATTTCCTGCGTAGATCCCTTTCTCTGTAATGTTCTTAGTCACAACACTACCAGCACCAATAACTACGCCATCGCATATGCTAACTGGTAACACTGTTGCATTAGATCCAATAGTAACGTTGTTAGCGATAACTGTGCGTCCCCAGTTATCTGGATTTGGGTCTGGCTGACCGTTCTTAAAAAGATCGTTAGCAAACATAACCCCATGACCAACGAAGCAATCATTGCCAATCGTTACATACTCACAAATAAAAGTGTGTGACTGGATCTTTGTTCGAGCACCAATTACGGAGTTTTTTTGTATTTCGACAAACGGGCCAACAAACACGTCATCCTTTAGCTCGCAGCCATAAACATTAGAAGGCTCGATAACGGTAACATTCTCGCCACAAATAACATCTTTAATTTGAGCTTTCAAAACTCTCGGAATTGTCATTTTACCTCCGAA
>NZ_WPDC01000312.1:0-476 GCF_035615595.1 Vibrio sp. R-1
TGAGGCTCAATTGGAAAATCTTTTTTTCGTAACAAACTCTGTAGCAGGGCGCTGTGGGCCAGATAAAGTCATGTGGGACCTAGAAGAGTTGTGGTCATCTGGAGTTCGAGCAATTCTTTCGGTCAATGACGGAGAGAGTGTTCATATTTCACGCCTAAAGGCTATTGGTTTTGCGTATGAACACATTCCTCTTTCGAGTAATGCACCAGTTCAAAGTGGTGATTTTGAGGTTTGTCTTGATGCATTACCTCGAATTATCAAGTTCATTGAACAAAATGAGACTCAAGGCAAAGTTGTAGTACATTGCAAATCAGGCAAAGATCGGACAGGGCTAGCATTAGCAGCATACCTTTTAAAATCCAAAGGGTTCGGTGTAGAAGAATCAATGTCGGCAGTAAAGGATGTTCGTGATATTGCTTTCAGTGCACCAGACTGGGATTGGTTTACAGAAAAGGTTTTGGTTGGTCTGTCTAACA
>NZ_WPDC01000313.1:0-470 GCF_035615595.1 Vibrio sp. R-1
ATTACAACAATAACATCAGTGAGGTAAAAGGTGGCATTGTTAATATTATTCTCGTTAGTTTTACTTTGGGGACTTCTTGGGTGGTTAAGCGATGATTTTGTATTGTTTGGACTTGTCGCTCCGATTTTGGTTTTGATCGTATCGACATTGTATGGTTCGTACATGTGGCTTAAAACTGGATCCTGGGGAAGTTTTGATGTTTTAACTGTATTCTGCGCGATCAAAAAAGAGTGTTTTGATCTTTATAGTTTTAGCTCATATGTCGGTTTTGCAAAACTTAACAATTGGTACTTGAGTACAAACGTAGCGTGGACAGCCGCTTTAGTCCCAATGTTTGGCAATATATTTTGTACAATTGTTCTTGATAATATTGAGCCTCTGCAACGACTAAAAAAATACCTTATTACTTGCAATAGCCCGACAGAACACCATTAGTTAATGGTATTAAAAATGGCTTTGAGCATGTAATT
>NZ_WPDC01000314.1:0-464 GCF_035615595.1 Vibrio sp. R-1
CAATCGTGACTTGGAAACGTAAAGATTCCGAAGCTTTCACTGATAATCAGTACAGTCGTGCTCACACTTGGGAGTTCGATGGTGGTTCAAAGATATTAGCTTCAGCATCACCTCATGTTGTACCAGTTCCTCTGTCTGTTGAAGCCAATGTAGATCCGGAAGAGGCTTTTGTTGCGGCATTATCAAGCTGTCATATGTTGGTTTTTTTATCTATTGCAGCAAAGCAAAGATACCTTGTTGAAAGTTATACAGACAATGCAGTTTGTATTTTAGGGAAGAACAGCAAAGGTAAAACCTCAGTAACAAAGGTTGTGCTACGACCTCAAGTGGTCTTTTCAGGCACTTCCAAGCCAATGTTACAGCAGCTCGAAAAGATGCATCATTTGGCTCATGAGAATTGTTTTATTGCTAATTCGGTTGAAACGGAAGTAGTGACTGAAATTATTGCCTAACAAACGCCTCAA
>NZ_WPDC01000315.1:0-462 GCF_035615595.1 Vibrio sp. R-1
TCTCGAAGTAGTGTAGAATTCAGCTTTTGAAATCTTGAGCAGTCAGCATGTCTAAAGTCGTTCAACAGCAAATCGGCAATATCGCGCTTGTCGTAGAAAACTACGATGATGCTATTGAGTTCTATACAAAAAAGCTTCAGTTCAGTTTGGTTGAAGATACCGATTTGGGTGGTGGTAAACGTTGGGTTCAAGTTTCGCCGCCAAACTCGAATGGAACGAACCTACTTCTTGCTCAAGCAAGTACCGAAGAACAAGCTCAATTTGTAGGTAATCAAACTGGAGGCCGTGTTTTTCTGTTTCTACAAACGAATGACTTCTGGCGAGATTATGAGTTAATGAAGGCCAATGGTGTTGTTTTCAACGAAGAACCACGAGTTGAAGAGTATGGGACAGTGGTTGTGTTCCAAGATCTTTATGGAAACAAATGGGATTTATTGCAACTGAACAAGGCTCACAAATAGC
>NZ_WPDC01000316.1:0-457 GCF_035615595.1 Vibrio sp. R-1
GGAGAAAATATGCAATATATCGAAGTCAAAAGTAGCCAGATTCCGCTAGATTTGCTGCTTGAAGCCGATCCTTCTGAAGCGAGTATTTCTTCATATTTATCTGATTCATGGTGCTTCGCTGCACTAGATAATGGGCGTGTTTCAGCTGCTTGCATTGTGAAGCCACAAACCAATAGCCTTGCTGAGATATTCAATGTCTCTGTATATCCAAAGTTACAAGGTCAAGGTGTTGGTTCTGAATTACTTAAGTCGGTTCTGTCTCAGTTATCAACTAAGGGAATCTCACGTGTTGAACTGGGTACAGGCACCTTTGGCTATCAACTGACTTATTATCAGCGTCTTGGCTTTCGGGTTGACTCAATCGTCAAAGATTACTTTTTGCTGAATTATCCAGAGCCAATCTATGAAAATGGTATTCAACACAAAGACATGCTGAGATTGTACGCACAACTTTAGT
>NZ_WPDC01000317.1:0-455 GCF_035615595.1 Vibrio sp. R-1
CCTTAGGCGGGCGTTATAACACAAAATCAATTCCTTGCTCGTAAATCTCAATTGAACTACTATTTGTACATTAAATTGTACTAAATGGAGTTCGTTATGAGCCGTATTCACCTTGATCAAGATATTCAGCCTTTGTCTGAGTTCCGTGCTGGCGTTGCATCATTTATCAAACAGATCAATGAGACTCGTCGACCATTGGTTATTACGCAACGAGGTAAAGGTGTAGCCGTTGTTCTTGACGTTGCGGAGTATGAAGCAATGCAAGAGAAAATCGAATTACTCGAAGAAATGCGTACTGCAGAAGCTCAATTGGCTGCAGGTTTAGGTATATCAAACGAAGATGCTCGTTCACAAGTTCTGGGGCGCATCATCAAATGAAAGTAGTTTGGTCACCTCTAGCGTTACAAAAACTGGGTGATGCCGCAGAGTTTATTGCTTTAGATAACCCATCAGCT
>NZ_WPDC01000318.1:0-455 GCF_035615595.1 Vibrio sp. R-1
ATCTATCTTGATGGCTACATTTTATCTAATAGTTCAACAGGCGGCTTCAGCCTGATAGAGAAATGACCAGGCATAAATCTTAAACGCCCTTGTGCATCCTTTATCGCAAAGAGATACCAGCTAGTATCCCAGAAATCTGATGCAGGGTGTGGAACATAACCATCTGAACAAATCGAAGTGAATTGATCATACTGTGCCTTATTTATTAAAAAATAAGGTATCTGCAGTTCTCCTTTCTCTAAGGTTTGCCATGTTCCAAACGCGATATATAAATCAAATGTAGAACTAGAGGAAGGTAAGAAATCGCCATAACTGTATTTTACCTTAGGTTTATACCAAGATTGACCATCAAGAGCTCCGCAATAGACATATACTTGCTCGCTGCAATATGTAGTTGTTGAAAACACAGTCAAAAATAGCAGTAACAATTTTTTCATTCGTATTTACCTAAAAAG
>NZ_WPDC01000319.1:0-452 GCF_035615595.1 Vibrio sp. R-1
GTGAATGGTCTGTGGATTGAACAAGGACAGTGTTATGAAATGGTTTGTAGCTTTTTTGCTCGTTCTCACAAGTTGTTTTTCGGTTAGCTTGTATGCCAATGACGCCGTTTTACAACAAGCTTATCAATCGCAGCAAAGTGATTTACAGGTTCAAGGATTTGGACAGGTAGCGAAAGTGCTGCCTGATGACAATGATGGTTCGAGGCATCAAAAATTCATCTTAAAGCTCAATAGCGGACAAACATTGCTGGTTGCTCATAACATCGACTTAGCACCGAGAATTCCGAACTTGAAAGTTGGTGATAGTGTTGAGTTTTATGGTGAATACGAATGGAACAAAAAGGGTGGGGTTCTTCACTGGACTCATAAAGATCCTCAAAATCGTCATGCTCATGGTTGGTTGAAACACAATGGGCAGGTGTACGAGTAAATTCACCTAACAAACGCCTCAA
>NZ_WPDC01000320.1:0-443 GCF_035615595.1 Vibrio sp. R-1
AATATGGATATCAAATTACGACCAATAGAAAGTGAAGAATTCGATAGTCTTTTTTCTGTTGTAAAGCAGGGCATTTATTCACATGTTGATGCCGTTTTTGGTTGGGATGATGACTTTCAACGCAACCGTCTAAAAAGAGACTATGACCCTAGTTGGTTTCACTGGGTAGAACAAGGAGGTCAGCGAATTGGCATGTTGTGTTTCAAACCTTATGACAATGCAATTCATGTTCATCTACTGGTTGTTTTTCCCGAGTTTCAGAACCAAAAATTTGGGCAAAAGATAATGAATTATGTCCATAGTCGTGCGGATGCTGAGGGGAGAAACCGGGTGACGTTATCCAGCTTTATCCGAAATGAGGCCGCGGTAAGATTTTACAAATCGCTTGGTTATCAGCTCATTGATAGTGATGAATGTTTCTATTCTTTGTCGCTTCAAATTTC
>NZ_WPDC01000321.1:0-435 GCF_035615595.1 Vibrio sp. R-1
GTTAATCGACTTGGCACGAAAAGCTACATGTTATCGAACGAAATTTAGCATTCTCACTGTAATCTCTACCATCAAACCAATATGTTTTTTGATTTTCAGAAACGGCACAACTATTAACAGATGTACTTCCCAAAGCACAAAATGATAGTTGTTTTTTTAACGCCTCTGGCTCAATGAAGTACTGGCAAGTTAGAGATAACTCTTCTCGATTATCGTATCGTTGTAATACTCCGACCCTGCCCACTTTGACTTCATATAATTCATCCTGCCCTTGAGTAGAATCTTGGAAAATATCTTTACTTGCACGTAATACACAAAAACCATCACTCTCAGCATAAAGGTTAATTTTCACAGGCTCACTTGCATTAGCAACTCCTGTAAAAATGGCCAAAAATAATGAAATTCCAACTGCCAATTTCATAAAATCCTCCTAAG
>NZ_WPDC01000322.1:0-433 GCF_035615595.1 Vibrio sp. R-1
TTTTTTTACACAACCAAAGAAAAATGATGGCAACCAATAATAAATCCTTCTCGAAGGTAAAATTTATGCGCTAAAAAACGCTGTACACCGGAATCAAGATGAATTTGGCCACAGCCTTCTTCTATTGCATAACTTTTAAACCAATCTATGAGCAGTTTGCCGACACCTTTTGAACGAACTTCTGAATTTGTAACCAAGTCATCAATATAGATATGTTTGCCCCAGGCCAACTTTTCACAAATACAAAATCCAGCAACACCCAATACAGCATCACCTGATTTTACATACGCAACTTTATAGCCATTCGACTGCTGTTTAAGTATTTGTGCAGACAGAGATTCCAAATCAAAATCTGGACGAAGTGTCAGTAGTACTTCTGCAACTGACCTCAAGTCAGTGCTATCTTTCAATAGATGAACTTTCATATTTCCTC
>NZ_WPDC01000323.1:0-426 GCF_035615595.1 Vibrio sp. R-1
TTTTGTTAAACACACCTTCTCTTCTTATTTATCCCAAGAAATTCAGGTTGTTACATTCTCTCTGTCATGAATTTTATCGAATGTCGTTTGGCATAATATGCCCCCAAGACGCTGACTCTTAATCTAGACAGACCTGCATTTCTCGTAAGCAAAATCGTTGGGCTATTCAGTCTATCACCCTTACTTAAAGGGTTTGAGGATCCCGAAACTCTTACTGATGACCATTGTAAGAAACTCCGAATTAGGAACGTAAAGCGGTGTCAGCTCTCAATCGTAAGTTTCTAGAATTGAAAATATGCCATAAAAGGTATTATTGTCAGGCACATAACAAACGCTTCAAGCGGGACTGTCAACGCGTAGCGTTTCCAGTCCCATTGAACCGAAGTGGTTACGGCTGTTGGTTTAAGCTGTGCGGTAGCGTTGCCA
>NZ_WPDC01000324.1:0-423 GCF_035615595.1 Vibrio sp. R-1
CGCAGGTGCGGATTCACCAAAGCTGGTCATACCGATGATGCGACCACCAAAGCCAACATACTTGTACCAGAAGTCGGCAATACCGGCTTCAATCGCGATACGCTTGGTGACTGCCGCTGGCAGAACGGCTTCACGGTAAGCGGCATCTTGCTTATCAAACGCGTCGGTTGATGGCATAGAGACCACGCGAACCGCTTTGCCTTCTGCGCTCAGTTGCTCGTAAGCGGCAACTGCGAGTTCCACTTCAGAGCCGGTCGCAATCAGGATAAGCTCAGGTTGGCCTGCACACTCTTTCAGGATGTAACCACCCTTAGCGATGTTCGCGACTTGCTCAGCGCTGCGTGGTTGCTGCGCGAGGTTTTGACGCGAGAAAATCAGCGCAGATGGCGCATCTTTACGCTCAATCGCCAGTTTCCAAGCCAT
>NZ_WPDC01000325.1:0-423 GCF_035615595.1 Vibrio sp. R-1
GTGGCTTGGAAACTGGCGATTGAGCGTAAAGATACGCCATCTGCGCTGATTTTCTCGCGTCAAAATCTCGCGCAGCAACCACGCAGTGCTGAGCAAGTCGCGAACATCGCCAAAGGCGGTTACATCCTGAAAGATTGCGCAGGTCAACCTGAACTTATCCTGATTGCGACTGGCTCTGAAGTAGAACTGGCGGTTGCCGCTTACGAACAACTGAGCGCCGAAGGCAAAGCGGTTCGCGTGGTCTCTATGCCATCGACCGACGCGTTTGATAAGCAAGATGCAGCTTACCGCGAAGCCGTTCTGCCAGCCGCTGTGACTAAGCGTATCGCGATTGAAGTGGGCATTGCCGACTTCTGGTACAAGTATGTTGGCTTTGGCGGTCGCATCATCGGTATGACCAGCTTCGGCGAATCAGCACCAGCC
>NZ_WPDC01000326.1:0-421 GCF_035615595.1 Vibrio sp. R-1
AACTGGAGGACCGAACCGACTAATGTTGAAAAATTAGCGGATGACTTGTGGCTAGGGGTGAAAGGCCAATCAAACTCGGAGATAGCTGGTTCTCCCCGAAAGCTATTTAGGTAGCGCCTCGGACGAATACTACTGGGGGTAGAGCACTGTTAAGGCTAGGGGGTCATCCCGACTTACCAACCCTTTGCAAACTCCGAATACCAGTAAGTACTATCCGGGAGACACACGGCGGGTGCTAACGTCCGTCGTGGAGAGGGAAACAACCCAGACCGCCAGCTAAGGTCCCAAAGTATTGCTAAGTGGGAAACGATGTGGGAAGGCTCAGACAGCTAGGATGTTGGCTTAGAAGCAGCCATCATTTAAAGAAAGCGTAATAGCTCACTAGTCGAGTCGGCCTGCGCGGAAGATGTAACGGGGCTAA
>NZ_WPDC01000327.1:0-420 GCF_035615595.1 Vibrio sp. R-1
GGCGGTAATGGTGGTAAACAGACCATCAAATCGATTCATTAGATGAATAGTTCGCCGGTTAAGTGACGCGGTTGTTCGGTCGTCCAGTTGCCCAATCAAGGTGTAGCCGGTCATGCGCTCAACGAGCGTCACGATACAGTGCTTAGAGCCTTTTCCCATAACAGTGTCAATTTCCCAGTGTCCACGTGTTTTACGTGTTTCGACACTTTTAGGACGCTGAGAGATATGTCGCTTATTGGCGAGCCTTCCGCGACTATCGTAGGCAGCATAACGCTTGCGCCGTTGCTTGGTCGATTGCCGTAGGTGTTTCCAAAGTTCGCCTCCATTGGCTTTATCTCGCCAAATGTACTGGTAAATGGACTCATGGCTAATGGTCGGCTGATTATATCGTTTCATTCTTCCGACCACTTGAGCAGGGCT
>NZ_WPDC01000328.1:0-419 GCF_035615595.1 Vibrio sp. R-1
AACTGCCCAAATGTTCCATGATGAAATTTACATCAGCACTATAAAAGTCATTCAGTGGAATTTGGGAAGCCTCAAACCAATAAAACGTTTGTTGTCGGTAAGGTTCGATCTCTTTAGGCTCTGCGTCCATCGAAGCGCTGAAAACAACATGATAAATATCGCCGCCATTCTCGTTGATGGACTTATGAGTGCCAATGAGCTCTAAATTTCTCAGCCCAGTTTCCTCCCAGAGTTCACGAATAGCTGCTTGTTCTCCTGACTCACCGGCATCAATAGAACCACCCGGAAACTCAAAAATCATCCCAGTATTTTTTCTGAACCGTTTTTGTACCAAAACAAGGTTATTCTTTATTACGACAGCCATCGCTAGATGATTCATATGTGTTCTCTTTGACTGAATTACACATAACGCCCGCCTA
>NZ_WPDC01000329.1:0-412 GCF_035615595.1 Vibrio sp. R-1
AGTTTAGTTGTTATGCGTTGTCAGCCCCTTAGGCGGGCGTTATGCCTTAGGAGTAAAATATGGAAAATCACATCAGAGACCTAGCTCTTGAAAAAGGGCGAGTTATACCGAAACCAGAAGCTAAGGCTGATTTCGTAATCAAAGGGATAGGTAAGCGTAGAGGTGAGGATGCTCTGATTTATCGTATTCCATCACATTCAGAAAAAGCCCCATATTATGAAAAGGGAATTACTATCTCAGAATTTGGTTTAGCTCATAATCAGCTATTGAAAACTGGACAGTTTACAAGATCGTGGTTTAACGAAAATCTATCCGCATGTGCCCGAGAGGGCGCTTGTAACTTTACAACAATCGGCGGTGTATTCTGCATGTTAGGTATAGCTGAATATACGTCCAAAACTACCTATCAGCT
>NZ_WPDC01000331.1:0-403 GCF_035615595.1 Vibrio sp. R-1
TTTAAGGCTCAAAGGGTTAAGTTTGCGATACCAATAGCTTAACTCGACTTACCTTTGCAAACCAAAACCAGACGCTAAAAAGCTGAATTAAATCATAATTTTGATTGTGCCGACTTTGAGTTTTAACGTGAGAAATCGAAAAGATGAGGCTCTAACTTTGAAATCAAAATCACTTCACTCACCTCGCCTACATTCTGGAATTCAATGAGGCAACTCTCTGAATTTTTAGCGCCCACGAATTGGAGTCCAGAAAACAGCGACCACTGAAGTTAACTTGCCGACAAGACCAAAATTAGAAATACGAAGGAACAAAGAAAAGATGCAACCAACTGATTTTACGTGACTAAACATAACGCCGCGTTAAGGGGTGAGTGCCGCATAAACCAACTTTCCGCAGAACACT
>NZ_WPDC01000332.1:0-400 GCF_035615595.1 Vibrio sp. R-1
TCCTAGAAAATGGAGTTTCTGATGAAAATTAGTCACCTTGATCATTTGGTTCTGACTGTTGCAGATATTCCAACAACAACGAACTTTTATGAAAAAGTGTTGGGCATGAAAGCTGTTAGTTTTGGCGCTGGTCGGATTGCTCTAGAGTTTGGTCACCAGAAGATCAATCTTCATCAACTCGGTAATGAGTTTGAACCTAAAGCTCAAAATATTAGAGTTGGGAGCGCAGATTTGTGCTTTATTACCGACACAGTTCTGTCTGATGCGATGAAGCATGTGGGGAATCAAGGTGTGACTATCATGGAAGGACCTGTAAAATGTACAGGTGCACAAGGTGTAATCACATCATTCTATTTCAGAGACCCAGATGGGAATCTTATTGAAGTATCAACGTATTCAA
>NZ_WPDC01000333.1:0-399 GCF_035615595.1 Vibrio sp. R-1
CTAGGTAGAAAAAATGAATAATAACATTAGATTGAATATGTACAGATATGTGTTCACAGAGCTCACTTATATCGTGTTTTTGTGGCTTGTCTTATATTGGCTTTCAAGTGGTAATCATCAATGGATACAATTACTTACATTAATAATGTGTTGTGGTGCAGCTACTAGGATCCTTATGTTATGGAATAAGTTTCGGCAAGGCTCTCTAAAAATATTAGGTGGGCAGTTATTTTTCAAAGGTTTAGCGTGCGATGTAACTTTGTTGTATAACTTTCTGCCGTTAGGAATAGGCTCAACCATAAAGATCTCATATTTTGAAGAGACTATGCAGAAACGTAGTATTTACATTCCGAAAAATGCGCTAAGCCATGAACATTGGCAACAATTGTTGGAGCGTCG
>NZ_WPDC01000334.1:0-398 GCF_035615595.1 Vibrio sp. R-1
ACTCTCATCTGTATATACATCAATAAATTCAATCGCTTGACTGATTTTTGATAATTCGCTCTCTTTTTAGCTCAGGAAAATATGTTTATATGCTCGTCTTATATAAAAAACAGTTGGTATTGGAATGAATAATAGATTTTGTGAAAAGTGTGGCCAAAAAACTGAGCATAAAGAACTCATAAAGCAAAAACCCTCAAAGTATGGGAAAAGTAAAAAAGAACAATTTAAAGCTTTTCTGGATGGCTTTTTTGGTGGTGTAGCAAGTCCGGTTGGAGCATCGTTAGATCTCATCGATAGATATGTGGTTTGTAGTGTGTGTGGTCATAAGACTCTCGATAATCAAGGTGATGAATTTCTCTAGTTATAAGTGTGTTAATGAGAGTTAACAAACGCCTCAA
>NZ_WPDC01000335.1:0-397 GCF_035615595.1 Vibrio sp. R-1
TGCTTCAGACCAAACAGCAAATTCATTACCACTTGGCTCTGCAAAATGAAAACGACAACCACCTGGAAACTCAAAGATAGGACGGATGATATGACCGCCATTTTTCACGACTTTTTCTAAAGTTGCTTCAATGTCTGAACTGTAGAAAATTAACAGTGCGCCACCATTTTCAGTACGACTAGAAAGCTCAGCCTTGAAAAAAC
Source organism: Vibrio sp. R-1 (assembly GCF_035615595.1). Taxonomy (NCBI): domain Bacteria; kingdom Pseudomonadati; phylum Pseudomonadota; class Gammaproteobacteria; order Vibrionales; family Vibrionaceae; genus Vibrio; species Vibrio sp. R-1. The sequence continues at coordinate 204 of NZ_WPDC01000335.1, forward strand.
CACCGTCTAAGCCTTCATTTGAGAAAGCTGTATATTCAGGTCCATAGTCAACAAAACTCCAGCCAAAAGTCTTTGAAAAGAACGCTTTCGTTGACTCTAAGTCGTTCGCTGCAAACTCCACATAATTAAGCTTTTCATGCTGGTTCATTGTTAACTCCTGTCAATTTTTCCAATTAGCGCATAACGCCCGCCTA
>NZ_WPDC01000336.1:0-396 GCF_035615595.1 Vibrio sp. R-1
GCGGATTCACCGTCTGCTCTTGGCGTAATTCCCAACTCTTTCTGTAACCTTTTACTAAGCCCGAGCACAATAAGACGGTAGGACTCAGACAAGTAATACTTCAACTCTTCGTCTAATACACCTGACGTCTCCGTTTGTTGGATCCACTTCATACCTCGGTTGGCGAAGTAAGGGGCGGAAATATAACCATCGAGCTCACTCAGATACTCAAAGTTCAAATCCGATGTTTTGAAAGTAAAAACGGGTTGCTGATCCTTGCCGATACTGCCAATAGAAAACACTTTTCCAGCCACTTTCCAAACATGAGAGCCACCCCATTGCACTACGTATGTAGTAGCAGGAAAGGAACGACAAAATTGGTTGAACTCATCGTGATTCATCGTTGTTTTCCTATAG
>NZ_WPDC01000337.1:0-396 GCF_035615595.1 Vibrio sp. R-1
TTCGTAGTTCAAGTTTGACTTTGGTTGCTTCTGTATCTGCTAAATCGTAGAACTTTCGTTTTGCTATGGCCTTAACAGGGTTGCCTAGTTTTCTTACATTACTTAATTTCCACGCCAACCAGCCACTCTCAAACTCTGATTCATCACAGCCTGAATGCTCACAATCCTCTTTTACCCAAGGTTCACACGAGACAATATCAACAACAGCAACAACCTGCCCTGTCAAATCTTCATCGCCCTCTTTTGTTAACCGTGTGCTATTTTGGACCAGAGCAACATTGAGCATTGGTAACACTTCTGGACGCCAAGTTCTGATTTCCAACAACTTGGTTTTATTCGCAATCATTGTTCCCCACGGCTCAACTACAGATAGCGCTTTCACATTTTTCTCCAAAG
>NZ_WPDC01000338.1:0-386 GCF_035615595.1 Vibrio sp. R-1
CGAAGCGGCAATTCTGCGTGCGCTTTAATTTCTGAGTCATTGCCTCATTGGAATGTTGAGTCTGCGCGAGGTGAGTTTGGCTCTCTCAAGTCGCTTTGAGCAGTTTGGTGCCTTTACTTATGGGCTTAAAGTCTGTCGGCAATTGAACATTGTTTTGCGCTTTCTAATGAAACAGCAATGCGTTTGTCGCTGTATGTTTCAGCGTGATTGCCTCATTGAGTAATCTCGCCAATGTGTGGTGAGCTGGGTTGTCGGAGAGGGTTTCCACATAGGCTGATTTGTAAGATGAAGCCTTGAATTGGTCAGAACATAGATAAAATTTGAGTCAGTTCTAATTCGAAAAACACTATGGTTTGGTCAATGATTTCAGTGAGTTATTATTGAGA
>NZ_WPDC01000339.1:0-384 GCF_035615595.1 Vibrio sp. R-1
GCAACTCAAAGGCTGCTCGCAGTTATTCCATTAAACGATTCAAACTGACAATCTCCTTTCGTTTTGTATTCCAAACCTAAGCGATCTTTAGGTTCTCTTTTTATAATCACCCCAACCATTTCAGAAGCTTTACTTGGGCATTTACCTTGTGATTCTTTGTAAAGATTTGCAGCATTTCCTAGTGCTATTACATCTGTAATTTCCATCTGCACTGCGATTTTTTCGCGCTGTTCCTCACGCTGAGCTGTTTTTACTGAATCATAAATAAAGGGGCTAGCGACAACACAAGCTCCAATCACCAATGAACCAACTATGATTGATTTATTCATTAATATTTACCTAAATTTCAATTTTTATAATGCGCTATAACGCCCGCCTAAGGGG
>NZ_WPDC01000340.1:0-382 GCF_035615595.1 Vibrio sp. R-1
GCGGTGCTAACTATTATGAATGTTAGAAATGCAGGTAACCCTGAAACAAAAAGTTTGATACAAAGCATCGTGTTTGATGAAAAACGCTCACTGTCAATTTCATTAGCCACCGAGCTATCCACCATTGAACCCGCTACACTCTCTGCCCTATCACCACCAAAACCGCCTTCTGGTGGGTACATAAAAAATAAGGCTGCTAACCCCCAAAGGATCACCACAACAAAGAATGCATAATCGGGCCAAGACCTCAGGCCAAAGAAACCCGTAGATTTCTCAAACATGACCACAACTGCTGATGCAGTGAGATTGCTTATGAGAAAAAACCTCAATAAATTTAGCATGTTATTCCAAAGTCCATCCTTAGCAACATAACGCCCGCCTA
>NZ_WPDC01000341.1:0-376 GCF_035615595.1 Vibrio sp. R-1
TCAGAAATACTCCAAACCCTCGTGAGGGAAAATGTACAAATTAGAAATTTTTTGCCTACCCAATCAGCAAGATATAGTTCTTAGCACATTACATGATGCTGGTGTGGATAAGATTGGAAACTACGATCATTGCTGGGCATTAGGTTCTGTTATGGGATCACATCGAGCGCTCGAAGGCTCAAACCCTGTTTTTGGTTCAGTTGGAAAGTTGGAGAATTATCCACTAATAAAAATTGAAATAAATGTAGCTCATGAACATGTAAAACCAGTGGTACAAAGGCTTAAAGCATGTTTGGGTTGGGAAGAGCCGTTGGTAAATATTGTCAAGCTATACAATAGTGACTTCGAACTTTGAGTTTGGAGCATACAGCTAACA
>NZ_WPDC01000342.1:0-375 GCF_035615595.1 Vibrio sp. R-1
TTCTGAAAAATTTTCACAGCTCTGCGCTTATAATTCAGACGTGAGGTGCACTATGTCTGAAAATCAAAAAGTTAAAAGAGCTGAACCAATTGAAACTTGTTCATATAAAAGTCCTTGTGTTCGTCATTGTTGTTTAGATGACAAAGATATCTGCATACGTTGTGGTAGGACTCTTGATGAGATATGTCGTTGGAGTAGTGCAACAAATAGCGAAAAACAAGAGATATTAATCAATAGCTTAGCTAGAGTTCAGAGCCGAAATATATCGATATGAAGCATCTTAGTCTTGTGTATATGATGGCTTTTTATCGAATGCTGTTTGGCATAAATGCCTTTCGCTACCCCTTTAAATGGAAGGGTGGGCATCAGAAACAC
>NZ_WPDC01000343.1:0-374 GCF_035615595.1 Vibrio sp. R-1
CCTTAGGCGGGCGTTAGCTCTCTTTCAAAGTTTATCGCGGAGTCCAAAAAGCCAAGCTGGATTTGAAATTTTTTAGCAATATTTCAGGAGATAGTATGAGCACAAGGTTTTGTGAAAAGTGTGGGAAGAACACTGAACATAAAGAAGTGATGAAACAAAAGCCATCAAAGTACGGTAAGTCCAAAAGAGAGCAGTTCAAAGCATTTCTAGATGGATTTTTTAGTAGTTCGGCAGCCTCTTTACCTGGTGGCGTTTCGTTAGAATTAACAGATAGATATGTTGTTTGTGCTGTGTGTGGCAGCGCAACTTTAGAAAATCATGGTGAACAATTCCAGTAACCTATTCGCTAAGCAGAGAGCTAACAAACGCCTCAA
>NZ_WPDC01000344.1:0-369 GCF_035615595.1 Vibrio sp. R-1
CTTCAAACAGGATACCACGTGTCCCGTCCTACTCATCGAGCTCACAGCAATGCGTCTTCGTGTACGGGGCTATCACCCTGTATCGCCGGACTTTCCAATCCGTTCCACTAACGCATCCACTGATTCAGACTCTGGGCTGCTCCGCGTTCGCTCGCCGCTACTAACGGAATCTCGGTTGATTTCTTTTCCTCGGGGTACTTAGATGTTTCAGTTCTCCCGGTTCGCCTCGTTAAGCTATGGATTCACTTAACGATACCTAAGTTATCTTAGGTGGGTTTCCCCATTCGGACATGGTTGGCTATAGCGCTCCATCCCAGCTCACCAACCCTTTTCGCAGGGTAGCACGTCCTTCATCGCCTCTGACTGCCA
>NZ_WPDC01000345.1:0-365 GCF_035615595.1 Vibrio sp. R-1
TGCGTTGTCAGCCCCTTAGGCGGGCGTTAGGCCTAATTTGATATACATCATACTAATCTGATTGCTTATGTGCGAACATGCTCGCAGTTTTTAATGTTGTAATTGGATGTAAGTATGAAAAAAGTATTGGTTATCTTTGTGGCTTGTTTTGGTTTGGTTGGGACAGCCTTCGCTCATTCTGGTGGTACAGATTCAAACGGTTGCCACACAAACCATAAAACTGGTGAGTATCACTGTCACAAACGCAAATAAGGTAATTATCTGAATGCCGCAAAAAGGTGTGAATGTTCATATCTTTTTGTCTGTGTATCAACGGCGTTATTAGGCATTGATAACTCATAATTTCGGCCTAACAAACGCCTCAA
>NZ_WPDC01000346.1:0-359 GCF_035615595.1 Vibrio sp. R-1
ATTCAGACAGGATATCACGTGTCCCGCCCTACTCGATTTCACGCTCGATGAAGCGTCGGTTACGGGGCTATCACCCTGTATCGCCAAGCTTTCCAGCTTGTTCACCTACTTCACCGAGTGCTTAAGGGCTAATCCAGGTTCGCTCGCCGCTACTACCGGAATCTCGGTTGATTTCTTCTCCTCGGGGTACTTAGATGTTTCAGTTCCCCCGGTTTGCTCTGTTAACCTATGTATTCAGTTAACAGTAACTGCTTATGCAGTTGGGTTTCCCCATTCGGAAATCGCAGACTCAAACGGCTCTTACTGCCTTATCTGCGCTTATCGCAAGTTAGTACGTCCTTCATCGCCTCTGACTGCCC
>NZ_WPDC01000347.1:0-356 GCF_035615595.1 Vibrio sp. R-1
TAGACGGAAAGACCCCGTGAACCTTTACTACAGCTTGGCACTGAACATTGAACCTACATGTGTAGGATAGGTGGGAGGCTATGAAGACGTGACGCCAGTTGCGTTGGAGCCGTCCTTGAAATACCACCCTTGTATGTTTGATGTTCTAACTTAGCCCCATTATCTGGGGTGAGGACAGTGCCTGGTGGGTAGTTTGACTGGGGCGGTCTCCTCCCAAAGAGTAACGGAGGAGCACGAAGGTGGGCTAATCACGGTTGGACATCGTGAGGTTAGTGCAATGGCATAAGCCCGCTTAACTGCGAGAATGACGGTTCGAGCAGGTGCGAAAGCAGGTCATAGTGATCCGGTGGTTCTGT
>NZ_WPDC01000348.1:0-356 GCF_035615595.1 Vibrio sp. R-1
AAGACGGAAAGACCCCGTGAACCTTTACTATAGCTTGACACTGAACATTGAGCCTTGATGTGTAGGATAGGTGGGAGGCATTGAAACGTGAACGCCAGTTTGCGTGGAGCCGACCTTGAAATACCACCCTTTAATGTTTGATGTTCTAACGTTGTCCCGTAATCCGGGATACGGACAGTGTCTGGTGGGTAGTTTGACTGGGGCGGTCTCCTCCTAAAGAGTAACGGAGGAGCACGAAGGTTAGCTAAGCATGGTCGGACATCATGCGGTTAGTGCAAAGGCAGAAGCTAGCTTAACTGCGAGACGGACAGGTCGAGCAGATACGAAAGTAGGTCTTAGTGATCCGGTGGTTCTGA
>NZ_WPDC01000349.1:0-354 GCF_035615595.1 Vibrio sp. R-1
TAGGCGGGCGTTATGTTTATCGGAGAAGTTCATGGTCAATTGGCCTTGTATTCTGAAATTAGATGGTGACGATGAGCTTGTTTATTTGGGCTCTGAGGCTGATTTAAATTGCGAGTGTGTGGATCTGATCGTTAGTCCAAGCGATCGAGTCATTGATTCTGAAGGTTTTGTCTATTCAATAGTTTCAGATGGCTCAGCAGTTAACTTGATTGAAAACTCAACCCAGATTTCAGCAGAGGAAGCGTCTAGATTGATTCAACGTCATGAGTTCTGTTTAGCTGAAGTCTGTTTGACAAAAATTCAGTTTGAAACAGTCGCGGAAGCATGTAACTGTTTGAAACATTCGGCTAAATA
>NZ_WPDC01000350.1:0-348 GCF_035615595.1 Vibrio sp. R-1
CTTGGATTCATATACTAAGTGCAACGCTTATCAATAAAACAATGAGCTGCCATAATCCCTATTTTTCCTCCCGCCAAGAAGTGAAAAATCATGACTTATAAGCAGCTCACCGAGGGTGACAGATATACAATCGCAGCATATAAAAAGCAAGGCCTTAGCTTGGCTGAGATCGCTCGGCTTACCGGACGCCATAAGAGTACGATTTCTCGCGAAATTGCTCGTAATCGCTGTGCTTACGACGGTGCCTACCGGGCTTTCAAAGCCGACCAACGCACTCGGACAAGACGCAGCAAATCTAGACGTAATAAGCGCATCACTCAACAACAATATGATCAAGTTATGCACTTT
>NZ_WPDC01000351.1:0-342 GCF_035615595.1 Vibrio sp. R-1
CGGGCGTTATGCAGTTTTTGGGCAATAAAAAACCAGCATTTTCAGCTGGCTTTAGAATTTGCTTTATTGAGCCGCTTTGACTCGAATCTTACTTTTGGCAACGTTTGCCATATTCAGTGCTGCAATTGCAGTTTTTGCTTCTGAAGCCTCTGGCATTTCGACGAAAGCAAAGCCTTTCGATAGACCGGTTTCTTGGTCTAAAACGAGAGTGCATTCGGTAACAGAGCCGTGTTCAGAAAACAGTTTACGAATGTCGTGCTCAGTTGTGGTGCGAGCAAGGTTGCGAACTAAGAGTTTCATAGTTGTCCGTTGATGTAGAAATAACGGTGAGGATTGTCTCAA
>NZ_WPDC01000352.1:0-338 GCF_035615595.1 Vibrio sp. R-1
TTGAGGCGTTTGTTAGGTATTTATTGCTGCTGAACGTAAATGAGCCGATTTGTATCAAAACCACGCTCTTTCGACATTTCTATGAACTTGTTCAGAATGCCTCGTTCTACAGTCGGCGTTCTTGAAAGTAACCACAGATATTCTGTATTCGGCCCTGACACAAAAGCATAACTGTAGTTTTCACGGTCTAACTCAAACACTACGTAGGAGCCATAAAACGGGCCAAAAAATGAAACCTTCAGATAGCCGTCTGTTGAGCCATCCACAAAGTAAGCTTTGCCTTCCGCTTCCTTCCACTCACCTTTCTCTTCAGAATAACCACGATTAAGAACCGAAAT
>NZ_WPDC01000353.1:0-329 GCF_035615595.1 Vibrio sp. R-1
AACGTGCGGTTTAGTACGTTCAAATTTTTCTTTAGACACGGCTATATTCCTTACTATTGTGCTCTCCCCTGAGGAGAGAGCACGGGACTTAGGTTTAAACCTGGGTTTTAATCCTGTGGATTACTTACCACGGGCTTCAATAACGGCCTGAGCAACGTTGTTTGGCGCATCATCATACTTCAGGAATTCCATAGTGTATGATGCACGACCTTTGGTCAGAGAACGCAGCTGAGTTGCATAGCCGAACATTTCAGACAATGGAACTTCAGCATGGATCTTAACGCCAGTTACGTCGGATTCCTGACCACGCAGCAAACCGCGACGACGGC
>NZ_WPDC01000354.1:0-315 GCF_035615595.1 Vibrio sp. R-1
TAATTTTTCCGCGATAGTTTTTCTTTGTATTTTTTGTACTCTCTACTTTTGAAATACCAGTCACAACCAGCAAAAAAAGCAGCGCCAAATAACGTCATTAAATAAACTCGGTACGACACAATTGGAGACAAATCTAGGTAAAAATCATTTTGGACAAATGCACCACCTAAAATGACTGGGATACTAAATCCTAAACCACACCCTAAAAAGTGCCTGAAAAAGCCTTTCTTTTGAATCTTTAACCACTCAATTTGCCTTTTTTGTTCCATATATCTATTGCTGTCCTCAAAATTACTCATAACGCCCGCCTAAGGG
>NZ_WPDC01000355.1:0-296 GCF_035615595.1 Vibrio sp. R-1
TGAGGCGTTTGTTATGTGGCCGGCCACTCTCGCGATAAAACGGACATTTGGACTTTGTCCATGAATCGGCCATTGCGATAGCCCGATTCTCTTTTGATACCTTCGTGCTGATAGCCTGCCTTTTCATACGCTTTGATTGCCGCTACGTTGTCACAATATGCGGTCAATTCTATTCGATGTAAGCCAAGCTCTCGGAATCCATAATTAGTGACTAAACGCGTGACTTCTGTTCCTAGCCCCTTACCCCAAAATGCTTTATCACCAATGAGGATAAAATACTCACCACTTCGGTTAAG
>NZ_WPDC01000356.1:0-289 GCF_035615595.1 Vibrio sp. R-1
GTTAATAAATACGAGCGACACTTACGATGGGTCTGTAGCTCAGGTGGTTAGAGCGCACCCCTGATAAGGGTGAGGTCGGTGGTTCGAGTCCACTCAGACCCACCACTTCTTGTACAAGAAAGTGGAAAGTAAGAAAAACGTCGGGGCTATAGCTCAGCTGGGAGAGCGCCTGCTTTGCACGCAGGAGGTCAGCGGTTCGATCCCGCTTAGCTCCACCATATCGCAAAATGAATTGAAATCAACAGTTTATTTTGCGATATGGTCATTGTGACGTAAGTCATTCTCGACA
>NZ_WPDC01000357.1:0-274 GCF_035615595.1 Vibrio sp. R-1
GGTGGTATGCGTTGTCAGCCCCTTAGGCGGGCGTTAGTTTCTATGTAGAAAAAATCATCAAGAACTCAGCTTGAACGTTTTGAAAAATCAGCTTTTAGCTTTCAACTTGCACAATTTGGTTTTTGAGTTTCAGGCTGATGCTGCTTTGGTAGAAAGTGTTGGAAGTTCAGTAGCTTCAAAATCGCTGAAAACCCACAAGTTTCGATGCTTCAATATTGTCGGATGTTCAACACGGTCAGTTTGGTTTCACAAATAGCTGCATCATGGCTGTGAT
>NZ_WPDC01000358.1:0-274 GCF_035615595.1 Vibrio sp. R-1
AACCACCGCTTTTAGCGGTGGTAATAATCGTAGCTAATTTTTTCATACACCAAACCAGCTCTCGTTCATTTGTGACTTTTAACCATTAAAACAAAAGGTTACAAAAGCATATTACACTGCCTGCTTTCGGTTTTCTTATGAAAAAATGATTCATGTGTAATTAAATTACACCTAGTAAATACCACATTGAAACACCAGCATAATCAACTGATAAGGTTGCAACGTCACGAGTTGATGATTAGAATGCTACGAACACTTAGTGCGCATTACGTGC
>NZ_WPDC01000359.1:0-271 GCF_035615595.1 Vibrio sp. R-1
CGTCCACTCCGGTCCTCTCGTACTAGGAGCAGCCCCCTTCAATCTTCCAACGCCCACGGCAGATAGGGACCGAACTGTCTCACGACGTTCTAAACCCAGCTCGCGTACCACTTTAAATGGCGAACAGCCATACCCTTGGGACCGACTTCAGCCCCAGGATGTGATGAGCCGACATCGAGGTGCCAAACACCGCCGTCGATATGAACTCTTGGGCGGTATCAGCCTGTTATCCCCGGAGTACCTTTTATCCGTTGAGCGATGGCCCTTCCAT
>NZ_WPDC01000360.1:0-268 GCF_035615595.1 Vibrio sp. R-1
AGTCCGCGACAAAGAATGCACAATTTCAGCGATGATGCAGCTATTTGGGAAACCAAACTATCCGTGTTGAACATCCGACAACATTGAGCAATCGAAGCTTGTTGGTTATCAGCGATTGTGAAACTACAGAACTTTCAACGCTTTCGACCAAATTAGCATCAAGAAAACCCCAAACGCCAAATTGTGCAGCTTGAATGCTAAATGCTGAATTTTCAGAACCTTGTGCGTGAGTTTTTGATGAATTTTCCCGAGAGAAACTAACGCCCGC
>NZ_WPDC01000361.1:0-268 GCF_035615595.1 Vibrio sp. R-1
CACACTGGAACTGAGACACGGTCCAGACTCCTACGGGAGGCAGCAGTGGGGAATATTGCACAATGGGCGCAAGCCTGATGCAGCCATGCCGCGTGTATGAAGAAGGCCTTCGGGTTGTAAAGTACTTTCAGTAGGGAGGAAGGTGGTTAAGTTAATACCTTAATCATTTGACGTTACCTACAGAAGAAGCACCGGCTAACTCCGTGCCAGCAGCCGCGGTAATACGGAGGGTGCAAGCGTTAATCGGAATTACTGGGCGTAAAGCGCA
>NZ_WPDC01000362.1:0-265 GCF_035615595.1 Vibrio sp. R-1
CTGGCAAAATGGAAATGCCAAAAGCATCTGAGCAAAAGGAGTTTGCAAATGTTTCGTTGTGGGCAATGCCGTCATTTCGAAAGAGCTAAAAATAATCTCAAGGATCTTTGTGGTGCTTGGGAACAACCTACGACTGCAACGCGTGAAGCTTGCGGATTTTTTATGCTCAGAAAACCAGCCCGAGATGTGAAAACACCAAACGAAGAGTAGAGTAATCTTCTTTTTGTTGGTTAAAAGTGCAGTGAAAATCATAAGCGCTGGCCAG
>NZ_WPDC01000363.1:0-263 GCF_035615595.1 Vibrio sp. R-1
GTTTTAGTGATTAAGGTGGTATGCAGCGGCTTTAGTATTGCGTTGCTCACACCTTAACAGGGCGTTATGTGTTTTTTAGCTAGTTCCAATCGAAACAAGCACATAGAATTGGCAGACTCGTTTCCAAGTTAGTTTTCAGCATGAATAGATCAAGCATGTTTGGGATTGTGGCATCACTATTAGGATTGTCAGCTTTAATCTTTACTCTGATGGACGGTTCACATTTTCCAGTAATTCAATGGCCATACGAAGCATATCAAGGC
>NZ_WPDC01000364.1:0-246 GCF_035615595.1 Vibrio sp. R-1
ATTATGTTAAACTATGGCATGAAAAGAGGTCGCAAACCCCAATCTGCTCCCTATTCTTAATCCAACATTAAACATAACTGTATTTACCATAAAATACCTAATAATCATATTTATCATTTGACAATGTTAAGTATGATTATTAGTGACATTGTCACTGTACTTACGTCAATTGTGTATGCCAAAGTGTTTGTGTAATCCCTTGATTTGAAAATCTGTTACCAACACATTTCAAATGTGTTTAGGTTT
>NZ_WPDC01000365.1:0-245 GCF_035615595.1 Vibrio sp. R-1
CCTTAAGCGGGCGTTATGCTTAATCATTTTAAAACAGTGGTTTATGGTTTTTCTTTGCTCCCTCGGCTGGTTGGTTTCGCGTTTGTCGGCAAGTTGGCTTTTCTGAGCGCTGTTTTTCGGACACTTATTCTTTGGTGCTAGAAATTCAGAGAATTGCCTCATTCAATTTTCGGGCAATCGAGAGGTTAGGGCGGTTGGCTCAATCAAAAATTTGATCTTAGGTTTTTTCGTTTTAACAGCCACAG
>NZ_WPDC01000366.1:0-242 GCF_035615595.1 Vibrio sp. R-1
TAACACAGAGGAGCTTGCTCCTTGGGTGACGAGCGGCGGACGGGTGAGTAATGCCTGGGGATCTGCCCGATAGAGGGGGATAACTACGGGAAACTGTAGCTAATACCGCATAATGTCTACGGACCAAAGTGGGGGCTCTTCGGACCTCATGCTATCGGATGAACCCAGGTGGGATTAGCTAGTTGGTGAGGTAATGGCTCACCAAGGCGACGATCTCTAACTGGTTTGAGAGAATGACCAGT
>NZ_WPDC01000367.1:0-242 GCF_035615595.1 Vibrio sp. R-1
GCTGATCATCCTCTCAGACCAGCTAGGGATCGTCGCCTTGGTGAGCCCTTACCTCACCAACTAGCTAATCCCACCTGGGCATATCCGGTAGCGCAAGGCCCGAAGGTCCCCTGCTTTGCTCTTGCGAGGTTATGCGGTATTAGCCATCGTTTCCAATGGTTATCCCCCTCTACCGGGCAATTTCCCAGGCATTACTCACCCGTCCGCCGCTCGCCACCCAAGGAACAAGTTCCTCTGTGCTG
>NZ_WPDC01000368.1:0-240 GCF_035615595.1 Vibrio sp. R-1
ATGTTTGAAACTTGGTATAAGATGGCGAGCCTCATTCAATCGGGTCTCGATATCAGCCCAATTATCACTCACCACTTCAAAGTGGATGACTTCCAAAAAGGCTTCGACATCATGCGCAGCGGGGCTTCCGGCAAAGTTATCCTCGATTGGCAGTAACCGAAAATCTCTCCACAGAGCGCCCCGTAAGGGGCGCTTTGTTTATGGCTAACACTGTTTTTATAAACAGTAAAGTGGAAAATA
>NZ_WPDC01000369.1:0-235 GCF_035615595.1 Vibrio sp. R-1
CTTCTTAAAGGCTAGAACCATCAAAATCTAAGCTCATTTGCTGTGAAAATTTAGCTTTTAGCGTTCAAATTCCACGACTTGGCTTTCGAGTTTTTCTGATGTTGATTTGGTAGAAAGTGTTGAATGTTCAGCAGTTTCAAAGTCGCTGAAAACCCACAAGCCTCGATGCTTCAGTGTTGTTAGATGTTCAACTCGGTAAGTTTAGTTTCATAAAAGGCTGAATCATCGCTGTGAT
>NZ_WPDC01000370.1:0-233 GCF_035615595.1 Vibrio sp. R-1
CTTGAGGCGTTTGTTATAACACAGTTTCACACATCATGTTCCGTGAGCAATTGACGACAGTTACGAACTGTTAGAACGCGGATTTCGTGGCTAAAACTATAAATAATGCGGTAATGACCAAAAATTATTTCACGGTAGTTCGTATGAGGCATTTCAGGAACCATGCGGCCCATTTCTGGCATTGAGCCGAGCAATTCCGTTTTGTCGAATACTTCATTCACCCACTTTTCTGC
>NZ_WPDC01000371.1:0-232 GCF_035615595.1 Vibrio sp. R-1
CCCCTTAGGCGGGCGTTAGGTATTTGGAGATATCATGAGAGCTATCTTTTTGATTCTTTGCTCTGTTTTATTAAATGGCTGCTTGGGCATGCCCGAGTCAGTAAAACCAGTGTTGGATTTTGAACTGAACAACTATTTAGGTAAATGGTACGAAGTCGCTCGACTCGATCACTCCTTTGAAAAAGGTTTAAGTCAGGTTACAGCGGAATACCGTGTTCGAAATGATGGTGGC
>NZ_WPDC01000372.1:0-230 GCF_035615595.1 Vibrio sp. R-1
TCGGATTTGGCTGTCTCGGAGCAGGTCCAATCGAAAGGTATTGGTAAAGAATTGATCCGACAGACTTTCGCTAGTCTTAAGAAAGGTTGTAAGTTGATTTTGTTATCAGCTCCACAAGCAACAGAATACTATCCAAAAATTGGTTTTAAGCAGCATAACAGCGCATGGCTAATGTCGGATTTAGAAGAGCTTCTGTAACGTTGGTATCTTGCTTATAACAAACGCCTCAA
>NZ_WPDC01000373.1:0-229 GCF_035615595.1 Vibrio sp. R-1
GAATTGAATGAGGCAATTCTCTGAATTTCTAGCGCCAAAGAATAAGTGTCCGAAAAACAGCGCTCAAAAAAGCCAGCTTGCCGACAAACACAAAACTGAAAAGCCTAAGGAACAAAGAAAAACCATAAACCACTGATTTTAGGTGATTAAGCATAACGCCCTGTTAAGGTGTGAGCAACGCAATACCGAAGCCACCGCATACCACCTTAACCACTAAACCTAACGCATA
>NZ_WPDC01000374.1:0-228 GCF_035615595.1 Vibrio sp. R-1
TAATTTCAGCGATGATGAAGCCATTTGCGAAACCAAACTTTGAGTGTTGAACATCCAACAGAGTTGAAGCATCGAGATTTGATGGCTTAAAACGACTTTGAAACTGTTGAACTTTCAACGCTTTCTACCAAATCAGTATCAAGAAAAACTCAAAAGCCCAATTGTGCAATTTGAACGCTAAAAGCTGAATTTTCAGAACCTTGTGCGTGAATTTTTGATGATTTTTCT
>NZ_WPDC01000375.1:0-227 GCF_035615595.1 Vibrio sp. R-1
GAAGGAGTTTCGGGTTGTTGTTTAAACAACCTAAGTTGTCTCGCGTTTAATTTACATGAGTGCGAGACAGATTTTGCCGGACTCAAATTTTGAACAAGACCGAAGTCTTATTCGATACCAAGCACACTTGAATGTGTTGTTGGTGTTTATCTTTCGATAAACATTGAGAACTTTACAAACAACAATAATTTGTTGTTTTGTCAGCTTTCCAAATTGTTAAAGAGCAA
>NZ_WPDC01000376.1:0-225 GCF_035615595.1 Vibrio sp. R-1
GGAAAAATTATCAATAATTCACGCACAATGTTCTGAAAATTCAGCTTTTAGCGTTCAAGTTGCACAATTAGGCTTTTGAGTTTTGCTTGATACTGATTTGGTAGAAAGCGTTGAAAGTTCAGTTATTTCAAAGTCGCTGAAAGCTCAAAAACCTCGATGCTTCACGCTATTGGATGTTTAGCTCGGTCAGCTTAGTTTCACAAAAGGCAGCATCATCGCTGTGAT
>NZ_WPDC01000377.1:0-218 GCF_035615595.1 Vibrio sp. R-1
TCTATCTAGAAAAATCATCAAAAGATCAGGTTCAACGTTCTGACAAATCAGCTTTTAGCGTTCAAGTTGCACAATTTGGCTTTTGAGTTTTGCTTAATTCTAATTTGGTAGAAAGCGTTGAAAGTTCAGTAGTTTCAAAGTCGCTGAAAACCAACAAGCCTCGAAGCTTCAATGTTGTTGGATGTTCAACACTCAAAGTTTGGTTTCACAAATGGCTT
>NZ_WPDC01000378.1:0-213 GCF_035615595.1 Vibrio sp. R-1
CTCTTTAGACATGAATTGTCCCTCTAGGTACGGATTTAGGTGGCTTTTGAGATGACCACGCAACCAAAAAATATCGGTAGTAAAGTATATATCAAAAGGAAAACTTTGCTTAGAGGCTTAGAGCTGGTGCTGATAGGCAGAATCGAACTGCCGACCTCATCCTTACCAAGGATGCGCTCTACCATCTGAGCTATATCAGCACTCTAAAATGAG
>NZ_WPDC01000379.1:0-212 GCF_035615595.1 Vibrio sp. R-1
ACCACCGATACTCGATTTTATTTTGCTACCCCACACCACTCTTGGGAGCGAGGAACCAATGAAAATACCAACGGACTGATCCGACAATATCTGCCCAAAGGAACCTCGATGGCGACACTCACTCAAGCAAAGTGCAATGCGATTGCACACAAACTTAACAACAGACCCAGAGCTCGTCTGGGCTTTAAAACACCAGAGGAATGTTTTGTTGG
>NZ_WPDC01000380.1:0-212 GCF_035615595.1 Vibrio sp. R-1
GTCACCGATACTCGATTTTATTTTGCTAACCCACACCACTCTTGGGAACGAGGAACCAATGAAAATACCAACGGCCTTATCCGACAATATCTCCACAAAGGCACCTCAATGGCGACACTTACTTAAGCAAAGTGCAACGCGATTGCCCACAAACTTAACAGTAGACTCAGAGCTCGTCTGGGCTTTCAAACTCCGGAGGAATGTTTTGTTGA
>NZ_WPDC01000381.1:0-212 GCF_035615595.1 Vibrio sp. R-1
ACCACCATCATTTCGAGCACTGTATTCCGCAGTAACCTGACTTAAACCTCTTTCAAAGGAGTGATCGAGTCGAGCAACCTCGTACCATTTGCCTAAATAGTTGTTCAGTTCAAAATCCGACACCGGTTTTACTGATTCGGGCATGCCCAAGCAGCCATTCAATAAAACGGCGCAAAGAATCAAAACGATAGCTCTCATGATAACTCCAAATA
>NZ_WPDC01000382.1:0-205 GCF_035615595.1 Vibrio sp. R-1
TGGAAGCGTTCGGCAAACTGCTGCCAGAATTTATGGGCGGCTCAGCTGACTTGGCGCCTTCTAACCTCACCATGTGGTCTGGCTCTAAGTCTCTCACAGCAGAAGACTTCTCAGGCAACTACATCCACTACGGTGTGCGTGAGTTTGGTATGACGGCCATCATCAACGGTATCGCGCTGCACGGTGGCTTTGTGCCTTACGGTGC
>NZ_WPDC01000383.1:0-205 GCF_035615595.1 Vibrio sp. R-1
TTGAGTGTTGAACATCCAACAGCGTTGAAGCATCGAGGCTTGCTAGTTTTCAGCGACTTTAAAACCACTGAATTTTCTACACGTTCGACCAAATCAGCATCAGGAAAAAACTCAAAAGCCAAATTGTGAAATTTGAACGCTAAAAGCGGATTTTTCAGAACGATTGAGCTTGGTTTTTGATGATTCCTGCCTTTAAGAAGCTAAC
>NZ_WPDC01000384.1:0-204 GCF_035615595.1 Vibrio sp. R-1
GCAACATTCCCTAAAACCTCAGACAACCAAATTCGTTCACCTTGACTATCGCGGTCGAAGTCTTCTATCCGAAAACTATCCGCCTTGAGCCATGGGAAACTATCTCGTCTAGAGTCCAAGTAGAGCTTTCTCAACGATTCGAGATTACAGGCACTAAACTCTTTGATTTCCATGAACAACCTTAAACCTAACGCCCGCCTAAGG
>NZ_WPDC01000385.1:0-204 GCF_035615595.1 Vibrio sp. R-1
GCCGCTGTACTTTCAGTGTTATTGCCTCATTGAGTTGTTGTGCCAATGTGTGGTGAGTGGGTTTGTCGGAGAGGGTTTCAACATTAGCTGAGTTGATAGATGAAACTCTGCTTTGGTCAGTTCATAGGTAAAATTTGAGTCAGTTCTAACTCAAGAAAATTTGAAGTTTGGTCAATATTTTCAGTGGTTTACTTTTGAGTTGGC
>NZ_WPDC01000386.1:0-202 GCF_035615595.1 Vibrio sp. R-1
AGTGGTGGGCGATACCGGGTTCGAACCAGTGACCCCCTGCTTGTAAGGCAGGTGCTCTCCCAACTGAGCTAATCGCCCACATGTTTTACTTCCTGTGGAGGAAGGAAATGGTGGGTCGTATAGGATTTGAACCTATGACCAATTGGTTAAAAGCCAACTGCTCTACCACTGAGCTAACGACCCATTAACTTCTCAAGGGAAG
>NZ_WPDC01000387.1:0-202 GCF_035615595.1 Vibrio sp. R-1
TTCATTTGTTGTGGAAATCAGTTTTTAGCATTCAAATATCACAACTTGGCTTTCGAGTTTTTCTGATGCCGATTTGGTAGAAAGTGTTGAAAGTTCAGCAGGTTAAAAACCGCTGAAAACCCACAAGCCACGATGCTTCAAGGTTGTTGGATGTTCCACACAGCAAGTTTGGTTTCACAAAAGACTGCATCATCGCTGTGAT
>NZ_WPDC01000388.1:0-201 GCF_035615595.1 Vibrio sp. R-1
TGTGGAGCATCCAACAAAATGGAAGCATCGAGGTTTGTTAGCTTACGGCGGCTTTGAAACTGCTGAAATTTCAATACGCTCTACCAAATCAACATCAGGCAAAACTCAAAAGCTAAATTGTGCAACTTGAACGCTAAAAGCTGAATCTTCAGAATAATTAAACCCAGACTTTGATGAATTTTGCTTCAAGAAGCTAACGCC
>NZ_WPDC01000389.1:0-201 GCF_035615595.1 Vibrio sp. R-1
ATCGCTGTACGTTTCAGCGTTATTGCCTCATTGAGTTGTAGCACCAACATGTTGTAAGTGGGGTTGTCGGAGAGGGTTTCCACATTGGCTGATGTGTAGGATGAAATCCTGTTTTGGTCAGTTCATAGGTAAAATTTGAGTCGGTTCTAATTCGAGAAACTCTGTGGTTTGGTTAATGATTTCAGTGAGTTATTCTTGAGT